>JABDJF010000733.1 GCA_013002645.1 Myxococcales bacterium | reverse complement strand
CCCTCCACCTCCTCCCTCACCCCGAGGGTGGCCACTATGCCGAAACCTGGCGTCATGACGGCGGCGCCTCACGTGGTGCGGGGACTGCGATTTACTATTTGCTCCAGGCCGGTGAGCGCTCGCGTTGGCACCGGATCGACGCCGCTGAGATCTGGCACTTCTACGCAGGTGCGCCGCTCGAGCTGATGACCTGTCTAGAAGGCGAAGGCGTGCAGCGTCGTGTGCTTGGCTCCGATCTCGTTGCGCCGCAGAGTCCCCAGATCATCGTCGCGGCGCACGAGTGGCAGGCGGCCCGTTCGCTTGGCGACTGGACGCTCGTCGGGTGCACCGTCTCCCCTGCGTTCGACTTCAACCGATTCGAGCTGGCGCCCGAGGGCTGGAGCCCCTGACGGGCCCATGACGAGCCATGCTCTCGTTGGCTGGCGCGAGCTCGCCGTACTGCCCAGACTGCTGGTTCGATGGAGATCTGGAAAGAGTTCAGCTTCGAAGCCGCGCATCTGCTTCCGAACGTGCCCGACGGACACAAATGCAAGCGCCTCCACGGCCACTCGTATCGGGTTCGGGTCTGTGTCGAGGGCGAGCCTGACTCGGACCTGGGTTGGGTCGTCGACTTTGCCGAGATCAAAGAGGCGTGTGACCCGATTCGGCATCGGCTGGACCACTACTACCTCAACGAGATCGAGGGCCTCGAGAATCCGGCTAGCGAAGTTCTGGCTGAATGGATTTGGCGCCATTTGAAACCGGTGTTGCCTATCCTGAGCTGCATCGAGGTGAGCGAGACCTGCACCTCCGGGTGCTCTTACCGGGGCGGCTGACCGATGCCGAGCACGGCGCGGCCGAACACGATCGTACTGCTCAGCATGGGCTATGACAGCTTGAGCACCTGGCATCAGCTGGGACGGCCGGCAGCGGTCTATTTCGACGTCGGCTCGCAGTACACCGACCCTGAAGTCGACCGGTACCACAGGCTGCGCACCGCGTTTCCCCAACTGCTTCCGGTGCAGGACATGCGTTGGCTCGGCCGGCAGGAACGACACGATCGCTGGGTGCCGCTCCGCAATCTCGTCATGACGGTTGCGGCCGCGGCGCTTGGGTACGACGACATCGTCATGTCGGCACCCTCAGACTGGGCGCCCGACAAGCGGCTCACATTCACGTTCGCGACCAGCTTGACGCTGCGGATCGCGCAGCCTGGCGTGGGCTACCGCGTTCGCCGACCGTTCAGCCACTGGACCAAGGCCAAGCTGATCGCGGCCACGCCTCCGAAGCTCCTCGAGGAGTACGCGTACTCCTGTTACGAAGGGACCGAGCCACCGTGCGGCCGATGTGCAGCCTGCGGTCGTGCCATCATTGCTCATTTGGCCGCGGGTCGTGAGCCGCCGACCGAGCTCCGCCCGGGGCTCAGCTTCGGCGAGTTGATGGACCTTCGACGTGGGCGCACAAACGGCTCGCGCCTCGCTGAAGCGTCGCGAATGCGGCCGGGTGAGTTGGTCTACGTTCCGCTGCGGGGCTGGGAGCTGCTCCGCGCCTGGGACGCCTACCGGAGGCGACCCGTATAGCGACTCCGTCGCCACGGGGCTTCGCTGACCCTGGTATGATCCTCGCCGGTGGCGTAGGCTCCGGCCCATGATCAGAAGCGTCGTTGTCGCGTTCTCGAGCGGGGCGTTGGTGCTCGCGCTTCTCTCGTCCGTCGCGCCGCGGCTCATCGACAGCGATGCCAGCGCGCGCAGCTGCTACAGCGTTTGGGCTGAAGCCCAGAAGATGGGCTCGCACTATAGGCACCTCGTCTACGTCGAGAACGACTGCGAGTACTGGCTGCAGTGTTCACTCTGGACCGACGTCGATCCGCAGCCGCCCGTCATGGTGAGCGTCGGGCCCGGAACGACCGAGAACAGAGAGACCAGCGGCAGCTCGCAGTACGGTGATCCGAAGGCTTTCGGCGCCTGTCATCGGAAATAGGCGCGACTTAGCGGGCGCGTTTCGGCACTTCGCGGTTCAGCACGCCGAGCACCGCTTGCAGGTCTTCCCAGACTGGCTTCTTGAACTCTGGGCTACGAAGCAAGAACGCCGGATGATACGTGGGCATGACGGGGACGCCGCGCCACTCTCCCCAAACGCCACGCCAGCGCCCCGCTGGTGGCACGCACCGCAGGTTCTCCGCTGCGCAGCGGCCGAGCGCGACGATCACTTTCGGCTGCACGAGCTCGAGCTGCGGCACCAGATAGTGCGCGCACGCAGCGGCTTCACTCGGAAGGGGCGTCCGGTTTTCGGGGGGTCGGCACTTCACGACATTGCAGATGTAGACGCCGTCGCGCGGGTAGCCCATCGCAGCGATCATCCGGTCGAGCAGTTGCCCGGCTCGACCGACGAACGGCAGGCCTTCCTGGTCCTCGTGGTAGCCTGGGCCCTCACCGACGAAGACCAGATCGGTATCCGATGTCCCGCGCGCGAAGACGCTCGTGGTGCGTCCCTTGCTGAGGTCGCAGCGCGTACAGGCCGCGGCGTCCTCGGCCAGCACCAGTAGGCGTGCCCGACAGTCTTCGACCGCCTCGGAAGGCGCGGACACACCGGCCGACCGCGGCAGCGGCGCGGCCGGCTCCGAACCCGGAAAGCCCTGGGCGCCGAGGCCCTCTTCCCAGAGCAGAAGCTCGCGTGCGCTGGCGATCACCGAGGCAAGCTCGTTTTCGGGTTCGCTGGGCACCGCTGGGCGAGTTTAGGCCGGATTCGTTGACTTGGCCGTCACCGGGTCGCTAATCTCATGATCCAGGGGGATTCGAAGGGGAAGATGTCACGGGCTCGGGTCTTGGCCATTGGGGACACCCATGTGGGGATGAAACGCACCCACAACGAGGACAGCTTCATGCTGGCCGAGGAGGATAACCTTTACGTCGTAGCCGACGGCATGGGTGGGCATTCTTCGGGCGAAGTCGCGAGCGGCATGGCGATCGACACCCTTCGCGAGTTCTTTCGCGCCACGAGCGCAGACGCCGAGGCGACCTGGCCGTACAAGATGGACAAGGCGCGAGGCTACGAAGAGAACCGCCTCATCACCGGCATCAAGCTCGCCAACCTTCGCATCCACGAAGCCGCGCAGAAAGACCCGCGGATGCACAGCATGGGAACGACCGTGTGCGGCATCCTGGTCGTCGAGGACGGGGTGCTGATCGGGCATGTCGGGGATAGCCGCGTCTACCGAATCCGCGAGGGTAAGATGGAGCAGCTCACCAGCGACCACTCGCTCCTCAACGACTACATCAAGATGAAGCGGCTCTCCGAAGAGGAGATCGAAAACTTTCCGCTGAAGAATGTCATCGTTCGGGCTCTCGGCATGAAGTCCACCGTCAAGGTCGACACCGTGCTCGACCGTCCGGAAATCGGGGACATCTACGTGCTGTGCAGTGACGGATTGTGCGGCCCCGTCACCGACGCAGAGATCCAGCGCATCGTCGGGTCCCACCAAGACCTACAGACCGCGGCCAACAAGCTCATCGAGAGCGCCAACGAGGCGGGCGGTCCGGACAACATCACGGTGGTGCTCGCCAAGGTGATGGGCCTCAGCTGAATTGCGTGCGCGGAGCTCTCAGCGTCACGCCAAGATGATCTGAGAGAGACCCTCGAGGCGTCGAGCGAGAAAACGCTCGGCCGGGTCGTAGGCGTGCGCCTGGTCCTTGATCGCCCGCAAGTATGGGGCTGCGTATTTTCGCTGTTTGTACTCCTGCATGCGCACGAGGCTGTGGAGCATCTCGATGGTTTCTGCGCACATCAGGCGACCTGTGGCCATGTGGATTTGAAACACCCAGTCGATCCACCTTGGATCGTGGAGCCCCTTCGCCAACTCGAGCCCGTGGTGAACCGCGTCGGCGAATACGGTGTCCGGGTCGTCGTCTTTGCCGTTGTCCAGAGGCTGCTGCCGCAATGCACGCTCGAGGACGTCATGCAGATGCGGAAGCAACATGCGCTCGGCCTCGTCGTATCGGCCCATGATGATTGCTTTGGACGCGATGCCTCCGATGACGTCGCGAGTCTTGACAGTCCCCGTCTCCTCGGGGTCGTCCCAGCGCGCTGGCGGATCTGAACGGCGTGGACGCGGGTCTTTGTATGTGTCCCCTGCCCTAGAAAGCAAGCGTTTGCCACACTCCCCGCAGTGACGTTTCGCCGTTCCGTTCACAGCTCCACAGGCGTTGCAGAGCACATGAGGCGCTGTATCCTGTTGATCCGTCATCTTGGCTGCATCGATGAGCACGAGCTCTTGCGAGCCAACGTAGACGCGGTCCATGTGTGTCAGCCGACACCGATTCTGGACGACCGCGCCGTTCACCACGACGCCGTTGCGGCTATTGAGGTCTTCGAGGAAGACCGACGTAGGCCCGACGTGAAGCATGGCGTGTCTGCGGGAAGCCACTTCGTCCGAAATCGACAGGTTGCACTTCGAGCTACGGCCGATGGAGAACTCCCCGAGCGGCAGCTCGAGATGGGTAGACTGATATCGAAGTCGAAAGCGCGGCACCGCACAATCAACCTAACAGCTGGCGCAAAGGGCCCGCCACCAACCGAGCTCCCATGGGAACAGATGCGCAGTGTCGCTCGTTCCGTCTCAGCCGAGCTCGATGCGGTGATCCGGCGTGAGGATTGCGTTGGCTGCCGAGCCGGTGACCTGGGTGCCTGGCCACACGACGCATTGGTCGAGGTGGACGCCCGGTGCGATGTCCACCTCGGGCCCGATGACGCTTCGGCGAACGTCTTGGGAGTATTCGAGCCGGTCAGCCAGGATGCACCCGTCGCGCGGTTCGACGCCAGGCCAAGAGAACGAACCTGCGGCGAGCGCGAGGTTCAGCCGGTGGTACTCCGCTACGGTTCCGAGGTCCGCCCAGGGCGACTCGTCGACCAGCCCGAGCACCGGCGCTCCGCGGTCCACCCAGTGCCGGTAGGCGCTCCTGATCACGCAGCCTGACTCCGGGAGCGCCGAAAAGGCCTCGGGCGCGAGGATGTGAACCCCGGCGAACATTAGCGACTCCTGCACCCGGTCGTCGTGCGGCGCGCCAAGCAGGCTCCGCACCCAGCCGTTTTGGTCGATTCCGATCGCCCCGAGGCGTTCGGTATCGGGGCTGCGGCGAAGTATCATCGTTGCAACAGCGCCACGGCTGAGGTGCTCGGCATACGCCCGTACGAGGTCGGGGGCGAAGAGGGTGTCGCCGTTCATGACGATCACCGCGCTTTGTGGGTCATCGAACAAAACCTGTGCTTTTCGGAGGCCGCCACCCGTGCCGAGAAGCTTCTTTTCACGCGAAAACCGAAGCGCCACGGCTTCTGGACATGCGGCGCTCAGGGTGGATTCAACCAGGTCGGGCTGGGGGTGGCTGTTCGCGACGATGCTGCGCACGCCGCTTCGGGCCAGGCAATCCATGGCAAACGCAGCAAGCGGACGATTGGCGACAGGGACGATCGGCTTGGGGCGAAGGTCGGTGAGCGGCCGGAGGCGCGTCCCGAGTCCGGCTGCTAAGAGCATGGCTTGCACGGGGATATGGTATTCCCCAGTGCGCAATCGAACCAAGCAACTTGGGTCGACATGGGCGTATACTCATCGGGCGCGAGGGGAGATGAAGAAGATCCTGCTGACGGGGGCCGCTGGGTTCATTGGGAGCAACGCCGCAACGGCGCTGCTTCTCCGTGGGGATTTGGTCGTTGGGGTCGACAACCTCAACGACTACTACGACCCGGCCCGTAAGCTCGCGAACTTAGAGGAGGTTCGCCGCACGGCGCCCGAGCCGGAGAGGTTCGTTTTTCACCGAATGGACATCCGCGACGAGGCGGGGATCAACGAGCTCTGCGCCAAGCATCGCTTCGACGTCATGGTCCACCTCGCCGCAATGGCAGGCGTTCGGGCGTCCATCGACGACCCGAAACTCTACCTCGACGTGAACCTGGTCGGAACGCTGAATTTGCTCGAGGCTGCACGGCGCCACGGGCACCCTCCATTCGTTTTCGCGTCTACGTCCTCCGTCTACGGCCCGACGAAGGTGATTCCCTTCATCGAAACCGACCGAGCCGACCGCCCTCTCGCAGCGTACCCGGCGAGCAAGCGAGCCGCCGAGCTCCTCGGACACTCATACTTTCACCTATTTGGGCAGGACTTCACGGCGCTTCGATTCTTCACCGTCTACGGGCCGCGCGGCCGTCCCGACATGATGGCCTATAAAGTCTTGGACAACATCTTCGCAGGCGCGGAGGTCCCTCTCTACAACAACGGCCAGATGCATCGCGATTGGACGTATGTCGACGACATCGTTCAGGGCGTCCTCGCCGCCGCGGACCGACCGCTTGGGTACGAGGTCATCAATCTTGGGCGAGGGAAACCAACGCTCCTCGCGGATTTCGTTCGGCTCATCGAAGATCAGGCTGGCAAGCGTTCGAACCTGATCGACAAGCCGATGCCCGCCGCCGACATGGAGTACACCTACGCGAACATCGAGCGCGCCAAAGAGCTCCTCGGCTACGAGCCTGCGGTGACCGTTGAACAGGGGGTCAAAGAGTTCTGGCATTGGTACCGGGGTGCCGTCTTGGAGTCGCGCCCGTGCTGAGCCGACTTCGGACGCGGACGTCGCAGTTCTTGATCGACATCAGCGTGCTGATGCTCGCTTTCTTTCTCGCGATGCTCGTCCGTTTCGACTGGGATGTGCCTGGCCCGATGTTCAGGCAGCTGGTGATCGTACTGCCCTACGTGGTGCTGCTACAGTACGCATTCCTTTCCGCTTTCGGAATCACGCGCTTTTCTTGGCGATACATCAGTCTTCGCGACGCGGTACGGATTTTCGCTGCGATCTGCTCCGCGTCGGCCGTGCTGGTCGCGCTTCGCCTCGCAAGCCCAATGCTGGTCGACCGCTTTGCGATTGCGCGTTATGGCATCGTTCCGCTCGGTGTCTTGCTGGGCGACTTCGTGCTGGCGTTCATCGGGCTCTCGGGCGTGCGAGCGCTCCGGCGAATGCTGGCGGAGCGCTTGGCGACCGCGCAGCACCGGCGCGAGGAGAAGCCCCGGGTGCCGACGCTGTTGGTAGGCGCCGGTCAGGGCGGGGTCCTGATCGCACAGGAGATCTCTCGCCGCCCCGACCTCGGTATCCGTCCGGTCGCGTTCGTCGACGACGACCCCGTAAAGCAAGGCGCGGTGATTCACGGAATCAAGGTTCAAGGGACGAGCAAGGAGCTCGTGCGAATCGCCGAGCGGTACGGCGCGACCCAAGCCCTGATCACGATTTCCAACGCACCGGGGTCTGCGATTCGCCGCATCACCGAAGGCTGCAAAGAGGCCGGGCTCAACGTGAAGATCGTGCCGGGCGCCTACGAAATCGTGGGGGGGCGGGTGAACCTCTCCCGCATTCGTGAAGTGGCGATCGAGGACCTGCTGCGCCGAGAGCAAGTGAAGCTTCAAACCGAGGTGGTGAGCGAGCTGGTTCGCGGGCAGCCAGTCGTGGTCACCGGGGCCGGAGGCAGCATTGGTTCCGAGCTCTGTCGTCAGGTCGCCGCGTACCGCCCTTCCCGCCTCGTGCTCGTCGAGCGCTCCGAGAATGCCCTGTTCGAAATTCATGCCGAGCTCTGTAGGCGCTTCTCCGAGCTCGATGTCGTTCCTTGCGTTGCCGACATCACCGACGTGCCACGGGTCACACAGGTCTTCCGCGATTACCGGCCGATGATCGTGTTCCACGCAGCCGCCCACAAGCACGTCCCCATGATGGAGTGGAATCCGGCCGAAGCTGTGAAGAACAACGTCCTCGGCACCCAGATCATCGCCGACTTGGCCGACCGACTCGCGGTGGAGCACTTCGTGATGGTTTCCACCGACAAGGCGGTGAACCCGACATCGATCATGGGCGCCACCAAGCGAGCCGCCGAGCTCTACGTGCAGGCGCTCTCGATCCAAAGCGCCACCCATTTTGCGACCGTGCGCTTCGGCAACGTGCTCGGCTCGGCGGGAAGCGTGATTCCGATCTTCCGGCGGCAGATTCAGGATGGCGGTCCGGTCACGGTGACGCACCCCGAGATGACCCGGTACTTCATGACCATCCCAGAGGCTGTTCAGCTCGTCATGCAGGCGGCGGCGCTCAGTCAGGGAGGCGAGACATTCATCTTGGACATGGGGCAACCGGTTCGAATCGTCGATCTCGCTCACGACCTGATAAGGCTGAGCGGTCTCGAACCCGAAAAGGACATCGAGGTCCGATTCACCGGCGTCCGTCCGGGTGAGAAACTGTTCGAGGAGCTCTCACATCGCAGCGAAGGCATCGAGCGAACGACGCACCCGAAGATCTTCACCGGGACCTACGACTCACCGCACCTGCCGGCGCTCCGCGCGCAATTCGAAACGCTCGGCGGGCTTTGTACGACCGCGAATCCAAGCGCGATACGGCAGGCGCTCGCTCAGCTCGTGCCGGAGTACGAGGACGATAGCGTCGACAGCGAGCCTCCCGCGCGAACGGGCCAAGCGTTTCGAGACTCCAAACCCGCGGAGAGGGCTTGAAGGTTCTAGTCACGGGAGGCGCGGGCTTCATTGGCAGCCACGTCGTCGAGGCCGCCGTCGAAGGGGGCCATGAAGTGCTCGTCGTCGATGACCTGAGCACCGGCCGGATGGAGAATCTCCCTCCGAGCGTGGAGTTTCATCCGATCGACATTCGAAATCGCGACGCGTTGCGCGAGACCGCGCTCCGCTTTGCACCGGACGCGATCAGCCACCACGCCGCACAGGCGAGCGTCGCGGTCAGCGTGCGCGAGCCCGTCCTCGATGCCGAAATCAACGTCTTGGGGTCGCTCCACGTGGCCGAGGTCGCCGTCGCCTGCCAGAGCCGGTTCGTCTTTTCGAGCACGGGCGGAGCGCTCTATGGTGAGGTTCCAGAGGGCCAAGTTGCCGGAGAAGGCTGGCCAGCGCTGCCCGCGAGCCCCTACGCCTGCAGCAAGGCGAGCTTCGAGCTCTACCTGCGCGCCTACGGGCAGGCCTCGGATTTGCGCTACACGATTCTGCGGTACGGGAACGTGTACGGGCCGCGGCAGGACCCCCACGGAGAGGCGGGCGTGGTTGCGATCTTCCTTAGGCGGCTGCTTCGCGGAGAACCGATTCAAGTCAATGCGCGCGCCGCCGAGGGAGACGACGGCTGCGTTCGCGATTACGTCTACGTGCGAGATGCGGTTCGGGCAAACCTGGCGGCATTCGAGGGGGCGCTGGACGGCCGCACGATCAACATCGCCACCGGCATTGGGACTTCGACGCGGACGCTTGCCGAGCGGCTCCTGCAGCTCGTCGATCGGCCGGTGGTCGTCAACGCCGGCCCCTTCCGTGCCGGTGACTTGGAGCGTTCGGTTCTCGATCCTTCCGTCATGATCTCCGCGCTCGGCGAGCCAACTCCGCTGGAACGGGGCCTGTCGGACACGACCGAGTGGTTCCGCGAGGAGGTGCAGTTGTCATGAGTGAGCGGATCGCTGTCGTTGGGCTCGGGTACGTGGGTCTTCCGGTCGCCCTGGCGTTCGCGCGGAAGTTTGCGGACACGGTCGGGTTCGACGTGTCGGAAGCCCGAGTGAACGCGCTTGCCGGTCATCACGACTGGACAGGCGAGGTGACGCCGTCGGAGCTCGAAGAAACCAGCCTGCGGTTGACGAGCGATCCGGCGGACCTTCGCGGGTGCACGTTTTTCGTCGTTGCGGTGCCCACACCCATCGACTCGGACCGGCGTCCCGATCTCGGCCCGCTCCATTCCGCGACTCGAATCGTAGGCAGCGCCCTCACACCAGGGGCGGTCGTGGTCTACGAATCCACCGTCTACCCCGGCGTGACGGAAGAACAATGCGGGCCGCTCCTGGCCGAAACTTCAGGCCTGCGGCAATCTCGAGATTTCAAGCTCGGTTACTCCCCGGAGCGAATCAACCCCGGCGACAAGCTCCACACGTTCGAGAAGATCATCAAAGTCGTTTCGGGCGAAGACCCGGAGAGCCTGGAGCGCGTAGCGCGTGCCTATGAAGCCGTCGTCGACGCCGGCGTCCATCGCGCTTCTTCGATCAAAGTCGCCGAGGCGGCAAAGGTCATCGAGAACACCCAGCGAGACGTCAACATCGCACTGATGAACGAGCTGGCGCTCATCTTCGACCGCCTCGACATTTCGACGCGGGACGTGCTCGAGGCGGCGGGAACCAAGTGGAACTTCTTGCCCTTCAGACCGGGCCTCGTCGGCGGGCATTGCATCGGAGTCGACCCTTACTATCTGACCGCGAAAGCCGAAGCGGCTGGCTACCACCCCGAGGTCATTCTCGCGGGACGTCGCATCAACGACGACATGGGCAAGTTCGTGGCGCAGCGAACGGTGAAGCTGCTTCGCAAGCGAGACCGCGCGATCAAGGGGGCGCGCATCGGCGTGCTCGGGCTGACCTTCAAGGAAAACGTGCCCGATTTGAGGAACAGCCGGGTGCCAGACATCATCGCGGAGCTTCGCGAGTATGGCATCGAACCGGTCGTTCACGACCCGATGGCATCGGCGGAAGAAGCGGTTCGCGAGTATGGTATCGAGCTCCGGCCATTTGACGCGATCGCCGACCTCGATGGCCTGATTCTCGCCGTCCCTCATCGGCAGTACCTGGATCAGCTCGACCGAGTCGTTGCGAGCGTTCGCCAGGGCGGTCTCATCGTCGACGTGAAGTCGGTGCTGAGCGCCGACGAGCCCCGAAGCGACCTGGTCTACTGGGGCCTCTGAGCGGCTAAAACATGCGCTCGGGGACGAAGATGATGTCCCCGGCCGCTACTTCGACGTCTGCCGCCTGGCCCTTGGTCACGCGGTCCACGGGAACACGATAGCGAATGATCTCTTCATTCACCCGCCGTGTGACGACCGTTGCATCGCGGTCGGCGAGCGAGGAGAACCCACCGGCCATGCTGATCGCCTGCACCACCGTCATGCCGGGTGCGAGCGCGAACGTGCCTGGATTCGCCACGGCGCCCACTACGCTGATGCGCTTGGAGGCGTACTCCTCGACGTAAACGGAGACATGGGGAGCGCGGAGCAGGTCTCGCTCGACGAGCGCGGACTGGATTTTCTGCGCGACTGCGCTTGGCTCGAGCCCGCTGACCTGAATCGCACCGAGAAGCGGGAAGTTGATGGTGCCATCGGGCGCGATTTGGTGGCTGCCGGTCATCGCGTCCTCTCCGTAGACGCGAACCGAGAAGACGTCCCCGGGACCCAATGTCGTGTCGTCGGTCGCAGGCGGCGGCACTTCGGTCACCTGGACTCCACGCTTGCTGCACGCGGAGGAACCAAACGCCACAAAGACCACTGCGCCGATCAGTAGAAGACGCGAAGACCAAGCCATGCTTCAAACCTCTGATAGTTCGCGACCGGATCGAGCAAGGAGGGGTCGACCCCGACGTATGCGAAGTCCGTGAAGTCGGCCAGGTATCCCAGGTCTGCAAACAGCGCAAGCCAGGGCTTGAATCGATACTCGCCAAAGATTCCGACGTAGACGCGCGTGCTGTCTCGGGTCGGTTCGCTACCGAGCAAAGTTCCATCCGGGCTCAGCGCTAGCCCCGTATCGTCGAACGAAACCCAGGCTTTCACCCCGAGTTGAAGCGCGCCCATCAGCGTGAACGTCGTGCTTGCATGGAGCCTGTTGATCAATACGAAGTTGCCGATGAAAGACGGACGAACGTCGCGATCGTAACTGAGGGAAAGACCGATCGTGGGTCGAGCCTGCCAGCGCAGCTCGACGCGGGCGATGACGTCGTCGAAGTCCTGTCCGATCTTGTAGAAGCCTGCGGCGTACCCAATCATCGCGGTGAGCGAAAACCGTTCGGTGATCGCGCCATTGTATCCGATCATGTTCGAGACGCGGTTATTCCTCGACAGCAAGGTAGGCGAGGTTGCAATCTGCGCGGGGTTTGCGAATTGTTGGTTCGCGTATTCAATGGTGTAGACCAGAGCGGAGCTCGGAAAGAACAGCCAGCTGAAGCTCGCGGGTACTCGATGGGTGATGTTGTTGCCGTACGAGTAGATGTTGGCGTCGAAGAACTCGAGCGAATTGGTGTAGCCGAGCGTGCCCTCGAGCACTTGGCTCTTGCTGCGGCCAACCAGGTCGAGCGAAGCCCTGTTGAGGTTCCGGCCGTAGCTGATCGTGGGTCCTTGCGGCGTATTGGGGTCCGAGAACGGCCTCACCGTGCGCAGAAACACGTTGTTGATGAGCAGGCTGAAGACCTCGGAAGGGTTGTACGCGAAGTCGATGTGCGCGTCTGCGCCGACGGCATCGCCGACGCGGTCGGTGAAGTAGTGCAAGAAATCCGCCCCAATTCCCCCCCGAAACTGGATTTTCTGGCGCTCGGGAGCGCCGGCATCGCCTTCGCTCTGGCGGATGCTGCCTTCGGTGGCAATGTCGAGATAGCCCTGGACGAGTAAGATGAACGATGACAGCTCGTCGGAGCTTTGAAGGAACACGTTCGAGTCGTAGCCGCCTCCGATCGCAAGACCGGGATGCAGGACGAGCCGCCCTGCCTTGAACCCCGGGCCTTCCCGCGCTGCGCGGTCTGGATCAAAGACCTGCGCGCCGGCCGTCGCGCTCACCGACGCCGTGCCCACGACGGCTGCCAAAGCGAGAGCAAGCCCTAACTTCGAGCAACCGCGCATGAT
>JABDJF010000727.1 GCA_013002645.1 Myxococcales bacterium | reverse complement strand
TTAAACCAAACCAGGCCCCACGTTCAATAACCCCCTCCCACCACATCCCGCACCCTGCGAACGTCTGGTTCGGTGCCAGCGCCAGCGTCGGTGGCAGTGTCAACTGGCTTGCGTGCCGTGGACGGGGTGGATGCGGAGGTATTGGCCCAGGTGCTTGGCGCCTAGGTAGAACGGGATCGTGTCCAAGAGCGCGACGGCGAGCTTGAAGGTGTAGCCCGCGGCGATGAAGGTGAGGAGCTGCGGCCACAAAGGCGCGGCTTGGTCGATGGGGATCCCCCTCGCAAGGAAGTGCGTGATCAGGATCACCGAGACGGTGTCCACCAGTTGGCTGACCAGCGTCGAACCATTGTTGCGGAGCCAGAGGTGGCGGCCGCCCGTCAAGCGCTTCCAGAAGTGAAAAATCTGTACGTCGATGAACTGAGCAGCGAGGTAGGCGATCATCGAAGCCGTCACCGCACTGAAAGCGAGGCGACGCACCTCGAAGAAGATCCCCGACTGCGGCTGGTCCGCGGGCTCGAAGCCTGGCAGCGCACCGCCGATCCATAGGATGAACATGACCCAAAGGTTCAGCGCGAGGCCCATCCAAACGACCTGGGTGGCGCGGTGGCGGCCGTAGAGCTCCGAGAGGAAGTCTGTGCACAGGAACGTGATCGGGTACGGCAGGACGCCGACTGCGAGCGGCATGGGGATGGTGAGGCTCGTCCCGGGGATCTCGAAGCTGAGGTCGATGAAGCGGGTGACGCCCAGGATGTTGAGCATGGCGAGCGTTCCCAAGAACAATCCAGAAAGGACCAGGAACACCAGCTGACGCCGCTCGTGCAAGGTCGATTCGTCGAGGCGCGGGACCCCTTCGAACGAATACTGCTCCGAGGGTAGATGCCCGCGACCGCGTTCGCTCACGGTCGCGCCTTTTGGCGCAGGGCCTTCCCCTCGATCCCGCGCCAGGCCTGATGCTCCTGACCCGCCTGCTTCGCGTCACCGACCGCTTCGTAGAGCGCGGGAAGCGCAATCGAGGTCGCCCGGCCCTTCACGGCGCTTTCCCAGGTCTCGCGAAACTCGGCGAGCTGCAAAGCAAAGGGAACGATCAGCTTCCCCCGGACTAGGGACACGTGCGCCGGCGCCGACGCTGACACTGGCGCTGGCGCTGGCACTGACACGGGCACTGGCGCCGACCCCGCCTCGTGCTCGTGCGGCTCTCCCGCCTCGCACGCCGCACAATGGTGCTCGACTCGCTCCTGCTGAACGAACACGCGGACGCCTTCGGGGAGTGCCTCTTCGAGGCTCCGAACGGCCCCTGGTTCTCGCTCGAGAGCAACGAACGGCCAACGGCGCTCGTCGCCCGGGCGGAGAATCTCGAGCAGCGGGAATACGGGCACTGCGTCGCCGGTCGACGTCTGGTGTGCCGCAACCGGCGCACCATCCCAGAGAACGAGGTCGCCATAGTCGATCGGCGCGTCGCGAAACGTCGGCGATTGCACCACGCCGTGACAGGGGCTGAGCGGCGCGATCCAAACCAGTTCGAAGCCGACCGACTTTTCGGGGAGTTGAGAGGTCGCGTCCGTGGACGGCGTTCGCGACAGGACGCGCAAGAGCATCGACGGAAGATTGGCGACGAAGGGCATGGCGCGGGATCGATCGATGCGCGCAGGAACATCGAGTTGCTGCCAGGTATCTACCGCTTCTTCGGCCTTGCCGAGGGCCGTCGCGCAAATCGCGAGATTCCAGAGCACCGGCCGCTGATCACCGAGGCGCATTCGCGCTTGCTCGTTGGCCGCGTAGCCTTCGTCGAACCGGCCGCGCCACTTGTCGAGCAGTCCGGCGTCGTACCACCACTCGCCACGCTCGGGGTCGAGCTCGATCGCGCGGGTGAACGCTTCCTGCGCCTCGGCGTCCCTGCCCGGCCCGCAGAACCGAAGGGCGTTCCCCAACATCGCGTTCAGGTTGCCGGCCACGTCCGGGTCCTTGCGGTCGGCGTCGTCGAGCGCTTCCAAGCTCCGCCGCAGGGCATCAGCCGCCCAGGCCGCCGGCCCGTCTTCGCGAAGCGGCGGTTCGTCCATGCCACGCCGGCCGGCCTGTTCGACCAAAAGCGACGCCGCGCCGACGGTCAGGCGCCAATCCGTCGTCCAGGCGCTGGCGAGCTCTCGAAGCAGCTCGCGGTGAGCGAAGCCGTTGCCCATTTCACGAATCAGGCCGAGCGCCAGCTCAGCGAGCTTCTCGTCCGAGCTCAACTGGCTCCGCCTTCCAAGGAGCGCTTTCCAGGCAGAGTCCAGCTCTTGGGTCGATTCGGGCGGGTTCATGCGGGCCGAGCTTAGCAGCCGGCACTTGCTTGTCAGCGCCGCAGCAGCACGCAAAGCGCGATTTCGACGCTCTTCTTGGTGAACGCAGCCCTTTTTCGCTAACCTGGGAACGCGCGCGTCGCTCGGCGGCCGCCACGGACGAACGGGGATGGGTTGCAATATCACAGTGCGGGACTGACCGACGTCGGACAGCGCCGGAAGTTGAACGAGGATGCGTTCATGGTCGACGA
>JABDJF010000697.1 GCA_013002645.1 Myxococcales bacterium | reverse complement strand
TCCACGGCTTCAACGATCGACCGTTCCCACGAGGGCCGGAGCGTCGCAAAGGCTTCGAGAAGCTTGCGGCGCTCTTCCCAGGTCACCGCATGGGCGTCGAAAAGCCTCACGAGCTTGAAGTACTGATCGAGCGCTCGCCGCCAGTCTGCGATGTGCTCGCCCGATCCGCTACGGTTGATGAGCGCCATCGCCGGTTGCCCCGTGTAGCGAAGCACCTCCATTTCCGTCTCGTAGTTCTTTCGATAGGGCTCGTCCCCATTGACGACGTACAGAATCGCCGCACCATCGAGAATGGGCCGAAGCAGGCGTCGCTCTTCCACGAATTCCTCGGTGCCGTCAAACGCGTCGACGAGCTCGCGTACACGCTCGACTCGATCGGCGGCGGTGACCTCCCGCTGTTTGATCCAGTGAAGCGCCCGCGGTGCATCTTCAAAGCCGGGCGTGTCGATGACCGAAAACAAGACGCGCCCGTCGACTTCGACGTCGTATCGGACACATTCGGTCGTCGTCCCGGGCCTGGGCGAGATCTTGACCGCGTCGTTCTCGATTAAGCTCGCGATGATGCTCGACTTGCCCTTGTTCACTCGACCCACGACCGCAAAGCGCGGCACTTCGACGCTTGGTTCGCTCATAGCGTGTCCAGTGCAATGTATGGGTCGGCCAGCTCCGCGAGGTACCCAGCCCAAACGTCACGCTGCGCATCATCGCCACCCGCCGTCAACAAGACGTAAATCTTTCTCGTGGGTGGGCCGTTCTCGCGCAGATTTCGTACGAAGCGTCGAAACGCCTTGTCGGGGGCGTTCCATGGCTCGGCGAGCACCAACACCGGCTGCTCGTGGCCTTCGAGTCGCGGGAGCAAGGCCTCGTCGTCGCCGTGATCGTGGCCACCCGCACTTGCGATCGGCGACTCGACGAGCGCGCCGAACCGTTCTCGCAATCGCGCGGATAATTCGTCGGGGGCAACCTCGGCCTCTCGCCAGCGAACCGCGATGACCGGTTGATCCCCGCTGAGCTGCTGCGGTCGGCTCAAGGGCCGATGCCCTTCGCCGAGCGGCGCGACGTTCCCGGGGTCGTCTTCGTGCACGCGACGCACTCGTCGATGGGTGAGACGCGCAATGACTTCGACTTCGTCAGGCGTATCGAAGGGGAGCTTCCGAAAGGCGCGGTTCATTCCCACGCTTGCCCAGGCCACGAGCACCAGCCGTGGAAGCAGGCCGTACACCAGGAGACACATGAGCAGAAAAGGCCACCATCCGCCCGCGACCGCAGCATCTTGGACGCGCGCACCCGCCGGTGCGTTCACATACGCGGCGTCGAGCCGGTAATACTGCGTTGCATGGACGAGCTCGACCGTTGGAACGGCGTCCGGCAACCAAAGTCGCCATGGGGAAGCCATGCCTTCACAAAATCGCTGAAGACCCTCGGCGCCGACCTGCAGGGTCGTGCTCCAGGCGAACGCCAAATCGGTGAAGGATACGGCGGCGATGAACGTGGCGATTGCGCCGACGTTGAAGGCGACGGCGCCAACCTGGAGTGCTCGAAACAAGACCCAACGCTCGACCCCCGCGTATAGAGAACGCCTCGCCAAGAACCGCCCAGCGTCTTCGGCGCTCACCATCCGTGCAATCAGCCGCCGGACAAACGCACTCAGCGGGAAGTGCCCGAGAAAGCCAGGGGAGAAACGCGACCAGACGAAGGCAATGAGGGTCCCGAGCAAGTTGATCCACTGCAGAAACACGAACACGCCCAACACGACCAAGACGTTGATCGGATGGTCACCCGTAAATTGCAGAACGGCGAGCGCGATTGCCGCGCCGAGCAATGCGAACACCGCGAAGACCAGCCAGTTCGCAACGGCATGCGCGCGAGCGATGCGCTCGCCCTGGGTCGGCGCAGTTCTCCCGCCGTGAAGCGAATCCAGCCAGCGAACCACCAGCTCTGGGGCTGACTTCGGATGGTCCTGCCAGCGCAACGCGATCGCGCGGTCACGGGCAATGAGCTCCTCGGGCGGTCGATCGCGATCGGACGCGAGCTGTACTTCGAAGTCGATCAGCTCCGCGAGGCCGAAGCGACCCGGGGAGAAATGTCGCTCAGGCGCCGTCACCAATCGAATTGGTACTATACCCCCGGGCCTGCGCCAAGCGACCTCAGTTGAACCGACCGCCGTGGAACCTTCCCATGGCCTAGAGCTCCCGATCACCGCACGCGCAAGAGGCTTTGTGCCTCATGGACCCTCCTATGATATTCAAATCAGATGGGGGCACCGGCGGTATTTCCGTTCCGCACCAAGCTTACGGTCCTCGGCGCACTGCTCACGATCGTGCCGCTGACAGCGCTGGGCTACGCCTTGATGAGCAAGGCAAGCGAGACCGTGCGCACGATGACGCGGGAGTACCAGCTTTCCGTCGCTGGCGATTTGTCGCGGACGA
>JABDJF010000680.1 GCA_013002645.1 Myxococcales bacterium | reverse complement strand
CCGCAGTGACCAGCCCGACCTTCGCTCTGCTGCACCAATACCAGGGTCGTCTGCCGATCGCCCATGCGGACTTCTACAGACTCTCCGATGAGGTCGAGGTGGACGAGTTGGGCGTCGATGAGTTGCTCGAGGAGGGGGCAGTCCTCTTGGTCGAGTGGGGCAGGAAGTTCCCCGGGATGGCGGGGCGCATGGTGCTTTGGATCGAGCTGGAGATCGTCTCGGACATCGCGCGCCGCGCTCGACTGTACGCACAGGGCGCGCGCGGTGATGCCATCATCAGTGCGGTTCGCGCGCGCTTCCGCGGCTGAGGAATCCCCGGTTGCGGGGTGCGGAGGGCTCTGGTAAGCCCGCGCGAACGTCCAGGTTGAAGGGAGTCCATGCCCCGCCGCGATGATATTGAAAGCATCCTTCTGATTGGGTCGGGGCCGATCGTCATCGGGCAGGCCTGCGAGTTCGACTACTCCGGCACTCAGGGCGCCAAAGCGCTCAAAGAAGAGGGCTACCGGATCATCCTGGTCAACTCCAACCCGGCCACGATCATGACCGACCCCGAGTTCGCGGATCGAACCTACGTCGAGCCGTTGACCCCAGAAGTGCTCGAGTCGATCATCGAACGCGAAAAGCCAGACGCCGTCCTTCCGACCCTGGGCGGACAGACCGCGCTCAACCTCGCCCTGACGCTGGCCGACCGAGGCATCCTCGACAAACACGGCGTGGAGCTCATCGGTGCGAACGTGGGCGCCATTCGCAAGGCCGAGGAACGGGAGCTGTTCAAGGCTGCCATGGACAAGATTGGGCTCGAGAGCGCGCGCGCTGAAGTCGCTCGCACCGTCGAGGACGCCCACGCCGCCGCCGATCGCATCGGGTTTCCGATCATCCTGCGACCGTCGTTGACGATGGGCGGCTCGGGCGGTGGCGTGGCGTACAACAAAGCCGAGTTCGACGAAGCGATTCGCTGGGCCTTCCAGTGCAGCCCAATCCACGAGTGCTTGGTCGAGGAGAGCCTGATCGGATGGAAGGAGTACGAGCTCGAGGTCATTCGGGACAACGCCGACAACTTCGGCGTGATCTGCACCATCGAGAATTTGGACCCCATGGGTGTGCACACCGGCGATTCGATCACGATCGCGCCGGCGATGACCCTGACCGACCGCGAATACCAGCGCCTGCGTGACGCGGGTCGCGCGATCATTACTGAAATTGGCGTCGAGACGGGCGGCTCGAACATCCAGTTCTCGGTCAACCCCGCAGACGGCCGCGTGATCGTCATCGAGATGAATCCCCGTGTCTCCCGTTCGAGCGCGCTGGCGTCGAAAGCCACGGGCTATCCCATCGCCAAGATCGCGGCCAAGCTTGCGGTCGGCTACAGGCTCGATGAGCTCCAGAACGACATCACCGGGACGAGCGCGGCCTTCGAGCCGACCATCGACTATGTCGTCACCAAGATTCCCCGCTTCGCGTTCGAGAAGTTCGCGGGCGCCGACCCACGCCTCACGACCCAAATGAAATCCGTCGGGGAAGCCATGGCGATCGGGCGCACATTCAAGGAGTCTCTCCAAAAGGCGGCGCGCTCGCTCGAAACGGGCCGGGATGGCTTGACCTCGCTCCTCGGCAAGGTCGACTATCGCGACCTCGCGGCGCAGGTGCGCCGGCTCATCGAGAGCCGTGAGGCCATCAACACCGCCAAGCCGATGTTGGGCGATTTGCCCGATGCCACCGATGCGGAGCTTCGTGAATCGATTCTCGATCTGGTTCGAACCCCATTGGCCGAACGACTTTGGTACATCGCCGATGGGCTCCGAGTTGGCCTCAGCGTCGATGACCTCCACGGGGCGACCAAAATCGACGTTTGGTTCCTCGAACAGATGCGCCAGCTCATCGACTTCGAGGGGCAGTTGAAAGCGTCGGCAGGAGAGCCGGCTACCGAAGCGTTGCTCCGACGTGCAAAGGAGCTCGGTTTCAGTGACGCGCAAATCGCTACCCTCCGAGGGGGGGCTGCGAACGACGTTCGGGCGAAAAGAGCGTCGCACGGAGTGGAGCCGATTTACTCCCGCGTCGACACCTGCGCCGCGGAGTTCCCAGCCCTCACGCCGTACATGTACTCGACCTGGGGCCGCGACAGCGAGGTCAGAGCGGGCGGTGACAAAAAGAAGGTGATGATCCTGGGCGGCGGCCCGAACCGAATCGGCCAAGGGATCGAGTTCGACTACTGCTGTGTTCACGCCTCGTTCGCCCTCAAGGAGATGGGCTTCGAGACCATCATGGTGAACTGTAACCCGGAGACTGTGTCCACCGACTACGATACCTCGGACAGGCTCTACTTCGAGCCCCTGACCTACGAGCACGTGATGCACATCGTCGAGGTGGAAAAGCCCGACGGGGTCATCGTGCAGTTCGGGGGGCAGACGCC
>JABDJF010000679.1 GCA_013002645.1 Myxococcales bacterium | reverse complement strand
GGTCAGGGGCTCACGGTCGGACTCCTCGGCGACGGGACGCCAAATTCGGTGTCGCTGATCTTCGTCTCCCCGACGAACGTCGATGAGGTGTACAGCTATTTCTTGGCTTGCCAGTTGGAACCAGCCGAGTGCGAAAACGTCGACGTCGACCTAACCGCCCAGTCCATCACGTTCGACGACACGACGCTCCCGATCATCCCGACCGACAATGGCCCCGCCAACATCGCCACGGCGCCTCTCGTCATCGACGGTACGGTCACCTGGAATTGACCGGCAGGCTCGAAGGCGGCGACGAAGGGTCCACCAACGAGAGCCCGAGACGTTGGCGCCCCTGCCTGCGTTCGAGTAAAACCTCGCCATGGCCAGTTTGATTGAAGCTCCGTCTCTGATGAGCGCAGCGGGCAACAAGCCCAAGACCATCGAAGAGTTCTTTGGGCGCGCGAACTCCAACACGTCCGACGTGAGCATCGCGCGGATGGTCAGCCCTTCGGGCTGGGAGGAGCCGAAGCAGACGCCGGAGTTCGACGAGTACACCGTCGTGCTGCGCGGGATGCTTCGCGTGGAGAGCGAGGACGGCACGGTCGAGGTGCAGGCGGGGCAGGGGGTTTTCGCGCCCAAGGGATCATGGGTGCGATACAGCTCGCCCGGGCCGGAAGGCGCCGAGTACGTTGCGGTCTGCGTCCCTGCGTTCTCCTACGACATGGTGCATCGAGAGTAAGTCGACCTCAGGCCTGACGTCTCGCAACGGCAACCCCGGCAAGCCCAGCCAGGTTGGCGCCCGTTGCCGCGTTCGAGTAGAACCTCGCCATGAGCATCAGAGTCCACCACCTCAATTACTCCCGGTCGCTGCGTGTGCTTTGGCTCCTCGAAGAGCTCGAGCTCGACTACAGCTTCCAAACCTGGGAGCGCGACGAGAACTTTCGGGCGCCCGCCGCGGCTGCTGAGGTGCACCCGCTCGGTCGATTCCCCATGGTCGAAGTCGACGGACGCGTGCTCGTCGAGTCCGGCGCGGTGCTCGAGTTCTTCGCCAACCGTGAGGGAAAGCTCAAACCAAGCGATGAGGCCGAGAAGCTCCAGTGCACGATGTTTCTACACTATGCCGAGGGCTCGCTCATGCCGCCCCTGCTCGTCAGTCTCATCTTTGCGAGGCTCCGGTCCGCGCCCATGCCCTTTTTCGTCAAGCCCATCGCACGCGGCATCGCGGATAAAATCGACCAGAGCTACACGCACCCCGCCCTCGACCTCCATCTCGGCTTCGTCGAAAAGACGCTGTCCGAGCGCCCGTACTTCGCTGGCGACAGCTTCTCAATCGCGGACATCCAGATGTTCTACGGCGTAGAAGCCGCGCTTTCCCGAGCATCCGGCGAGCGCCCGCACATGGTGGCCTGGCGCGACCGCGTCACCAGCCGCCCCGCCTACCAACGCGCAGAGGCGAAAGGCGGCAAGGCGGTCCCTGGAAGCTAACCAGCCAAGCCAACCGACGACATAAGAATTACGTATGGACCGACGCGCTCGGTGAACCCACCTTGCTCAGTGCACACGGGCACCGGTCGAGTGCCTCAGAGCGGAGGTGCGCGCATGCATGATGTTCGAGCGTTGAGATTCCTTTGGGTCGGGCTGGCAGCCTCGTGCGCTGCTCTGCTACTGGCCTGCGAGCAGGGCCCCTGTGGAGCCATTGACCTCGAAACGGCCGTCTACATGGAGCGCACCAACTGCGACCAGGAGGGCATGTGCGTCGTCGAGGACGAGATGGACACGGTCGACCTCATGGTCGACTCCGAAGATCCAACCAAGGTCGAGCTCCAGAGCAGCCGCACGGGGCAAAACGCGGCGGGTACGATCGAGTGCAACGTCGTCACCTGGGAAACCTTTGGGGGCTCTCTCAGCGAACGGGGCACCTTTTTGTTCGACGACCAGGCCAACACCTACACCCGAACCTCGAACTACACGCTCAACAACCCCGGTGAGACCGGCTCCTGCACCGGCGCCGGCAGCAAAGTCGGCCCGCCCGGCCCACCGGTGGCGGTTGGTGTTTGCCCGACGGGTGGAGGCGGCGACTGCGTCCCGTTCTCGACGGCAGTCGGCGGTAGCGAGTCATCTCCCGTGGTTTGGGAAGAGCGCTACACATGCATCGACGCCGGTGGCGCGTGTCTCGATTCGGAAAACATCGAGATCGTCCTCGCGCTCGTCCAGGCCAACGAACGCATCGACTGGTCCATCGCGGAAGGCGAGGGCGAGGGCTCTGAGTACGCGGGTGATTTGTGTGGTACCGAATTCGAGTGGACGTCGAAGCCGGAGACGGCCCAAGAAGAGGGTTGCTGGGCGTTCACCGACGACCGCTTCAACAAGCGCTCGTTCGGGAGCGGCTTCTTCTGCATCGGCTCAGGCTCGAGGGGAGCCGGTTCCATC
>JABDJF010000668.1 GCA_013002645.1 Myxococcales bacterium | reverse complement strand
CGCCAAGGACGTCATCAAGTCGGGCGGTGAATGGATCTCCTCGGTCGAGCTCGAAAACGCCATCATCGCGCACCCGGAAGTCGTCGAGGCGGCCGTGGTTGGTATCCCGGACGAGAAATGGGATGAACGTCCGCTAGCCTGCGTCGTCCGCAAAGAGGCCAGCACCATCACCCCCGAAGAGCTTCGCGCCTACCTGGGGGACAAAGTCGCCAGGTGGTGGCTCCCCGAGCGCTGGGCCTTCATCGACGAAATCCCCAAAACCAGCGTCGGCAAATTCGACAAGAAAGTACTCAGAAGCCAGCACCAAGCGGGAAAGCTAACCGTCATCAAAAGCAAGGGACACGCTCCCCCCTGAAAACCCCCGTTCTTTCAAGCACTTGAGACCCACACCGCGAAAACGGGTCGATGACCTCTGTCTCGCACTACGGCTCAATCGCACTCGAAAGGGGCTTCCAGTGGGTTTTCGCGGTGCGGGCCTCAAGCGTCTGTAATGACAGGTTTTTTCGGAGGGGAGCGTGTCCCTAGCAGCAGTCTAGGTGGGTGCGGGTTTGTTCGGCTGCTTGGCGGAGGAGGTGGATGCTTCGTACGGCTTGGTCTCGCTCGGTGGGGGGGATTCGTTCGAGGAGGGTGGCGATGCTCTTTTCCGTTAGGCGGTAGAGGCGCTTGGCTTCTTTTTTGCCGTCTCGCGTCAGTGAGACGAGCACGCGGCGGCCGTCGTCTTCGGCTTTCTCGCGGGCGACCCAGCCGCGGGCTTCGAGGCCGTCGACCAACCTGGTCATCGCCCCTTTTGTGACTCTGGCTTGGGCGGCTAGTCCGCTGACGTCCCATTCCCCTTCCATCAGTGTCTGGAGGAGGACGCACTGCGCCGGGCTCACCGTTCCGCAGCAGATCTCCTCGCGCTCGAACGAGGAGAACATGCGACAGAACGCGATGACATCTTCGACGACGGAGCTCATCGTTTTTCGGCGGTCACCGAGTAGCTGAACACGGTATCTGCAAGCTCTGCGATTCGCGCTTCGCCGACGAGCTCGACCGCGGCCTTCCACAAGGGGTCCTGCAGGCTCAATGTCAGCATCGGGCCGGCCGGCTTTCGTGTGTGCTCGATGTCTTTGAAGCCAGCTGCACGCATGTGGCCGAAGTATTCGTCTTCGACCAACGCGCCGCCGACGCAGGCGATCCAGCTTTCAGCGACCTTTGCGATGTCGGGGGGCAAGGGCTTGCTCAGCACGATGTCACTGACGGCGAGGCGTCCGCCGGGCTTGAGCACGCGATACGCTTCTTGGAACACCTGAGCCTTGTCAGGGCTGAGGTTGATGACGCAATTTGAGATTACGACGTCCACGCTGTTGGAGGCGACCGGGAGGTTTTCGATGAGACCCTCGCGAAACTCGACCGTTCGCGCGTAGCCGGCCTGGACCGCATTGGTGCGGGCCCGCTCGAGCATCTCGGGGGTCATGTCCACACCGATGAACCGACCCTCCGGCCCCAGCCGTTCTGCGGAAAGCAGGGCGTCGAAGCCGGCGCCGGAACCCAAATCCACGACGACTTCGCCCGGCTTCAGGCTAGCGAGCGCGGTCGGGTTGCCGCAGCCGAGACCGAGATTGGCGTCTGCCGCCGCGCCCGTGATGTCCTCCTCGGCATAGCCGATGAGCGCAGCGGTTTGCCCGTGGGCGCTCGTGGCGCCGTCGCCGCAGCAGCCGCCTCCTTGGCGTGCCACCTCTGCGTAGCCCGACTTCACGACGTCATGTACTCGATCTTTTTCCATCAAAACCTCCAATAGTTGAATGATGCAACTAAATGATTGAGGCTGTCAACCAAATTCGTCAAGACGCCGGACGCTCTTTTTCTTGGAGTAGGCGCAAAAATCCCAGGAGTGCGACCGTGAACTGGGACTCTTGTTCGCGGTGGGGCCAGTGTCCGGCGTCCGGCATCACGACGAGCTTGGCGCCGCCTACCAGCATGCCCTGTGACTTCTTGTACGGCCCCAGATGACCACCGAAGTCCCGGCCTCCCGCGACGAGCAGGCCGCTGCACGCAATTGGTCTGAGCAGGCGCGGGTCGATCTTCGAACCCAACGCGCGGTAGTAGTCGATGGAAGCCTCGAGCACCTCGGGCGTCGAAAAGGCCTCCTTCGCGCGCGCCAACGCCACGTCCCGTTCGGGGCCTTTCCAGCTCGGTGCCCAGCGCCGATACAGCGAATCGATGTATCGAAAGTCGCTCCGCCGCGTTCCCGCTTCGGCCCAGGGCAAGCGGAAGTAGAGGAAGTGTCGGGCCATGATGAGAAGGCCGACTGCTTGAAGGGCGTTCTTGGGCTTCAGCGTTAGCGGATGGGGGATCGCGATGGGAACGATGCCGTTGACCCTATCGGGCGCCAGCGCGGCTGCGCCCCAGACCAGCATGGCCCCCCAATCGTGCCCCACGAAGACAGCCGACCTGACCTCCAATGCATCGAGAAGCCCGATCGCGTCTTCGGCGAGGTGCAGCGCATCGTACGGTCGACCAGGCACCAACGTGTCGGGGTGATAGCCACGAAGGTAAGGCACGATGGTTCGGTAGCCGGCGTCGTTCAGAGCCCGTGCGATTCCCGCATAGGACTGGGGGGTGTCAGGGAAGCCATGAATCAGTACGACGACCGGCCCCTGGCCGCTGTCGGCGTAGCGCCAGGTTTGCCCGCGGCGCGTGACATCGTTGAAATCGGAATCGGCGAGCATGAACAATGGGCGGCCGACCGGTGTCGGTTGCAAGGGTCATACCCTCCCGGACTCAATCCGTTCAAGGATGAGTTGACCTGGATCGGCACAAAGCGTACGAACTAGCACGCTAGTTGGAAGCCGTGATGCCAGAGCCCAGCCCAAGCAGCGAACGCACTTCCATTCTCACCGCTGAGGATGTCAGTAAGGTGTACCAGATGGGTGATGTCGAGGTCCACGCGCTCAGAGGCGTGAACGTGCCGCTCCATGAGGGAGAGCTCATGGTCCTTCTCGGCCCTTCGGGCAGCGGCAAGTCGACCTTGCTCAACATTCTCGGGGCGCTCGACGTGCCGACGTCCGGCCGGGTCTTGTATCGAGGCGACGACATTGCCGGTCACGGCGAGCGGGAGCTCACGAATTTTCGTCGCGACCACGTCGGCTTCGTATTTCAATTCTACAATCTGGTCCCCAGTCTCACCGCGCGTGAAAACATCGCCCTGGTGACCGAGATCGCGCAGACGCCCTTGGACCCTCGAGAGGCCCTCGAGCTAGTCGGCCTGACCGAGCGCATGGATCACTTCCCGGCCCAGCTTTCCGGTGGCGAGCAGCAGCGAGTCGCCATCGCGCGCGCCGTTGCCAAGCAGCCGGAGATCCTGCTCTGCGACGAGCCCACCGGTGCGCTCGACTTCAAGACGGGGATCCGCGTGCTCGAGGTCATCGACGAGGTGAACCGATCGCTTGGAACCACCACCGCGGTGATCACCCACCACGCGCCGATCGCTTCGATGGCCGACCGGGTCGTTGCGTTGGCCGACGGCATGGTGGCCAGCGATCAGCGCAATGACGAGAAGGTGTCGCCGGCTGACCTGACATGGTGAGCGTCCTCGATCGGAAGCTCCTTCGCGACTTGATGCGCCTCAAGGGGCAGGCCTTCACGATTGCTCTGGTCGTCGCGGTGGGCGTCGCCAACTACATCACGCTCAGGAGCGCATGGCGCGCACTCGGGGATTCCAAAGCAGCGTATTATGAGCAGTACCGTTTCGGCGACGTGTTCGCACGCGTGAAGCGAGCGCCCGATTCGGTGACCGATCGGCTCAGCGGCGTTCGTGGAGTGGCGTCCGTCTACCCTCGAATCGTCGAAGAGGTGCTCTTGCCGATCGATGGCATGCTCACCCCTGCGCACGGTCAGATCATCTCGCTGCCCAGCCACGGCAGGCCCGCAATGAACGACGTCTATGTGAAGTCGGGCCGCTTTCCGGAGCCCGGCCGCGGGGACGAGGTGCTCATCTACGAGCCATTTGCCAACGAGCACGGCCTCCGACCCGGCTCCACAATTCCAGCGATTCTCAACGGGAAGCTCCATGAGCTGATCGTCGTGGGCTTGGCGCTATCCCCTGAATACGTTTTTGCGATCGAGCCAGGTGGCATCACGTCGGACGACGAGCGCTTTGCCCCGATGTGGATGTCGGGCACCTCCGTTGCGGCCGCGTTTCAGATGGAGGGCGCATTCAACGATGTGGTCGTACGCTTGGAGCCCGGCGCCGACGAGACGGCCGTGCTCATCGGGGTCGATCGCATCCTAGAGCCCTATGGAGGCTTGGGCGCATACGGGAGGGATCTCCAAATCTCCAACTCCATTCTAGAGGGAGAGATCTCGCAGATCGAAGCGGAGGTGGTCTTTCTTCCCGGGGCGTTTCTCGCCGTGGCGGCCTTTCTGTTGAACGTCGTGTTTTCCAGAATGGTGACGATGCAGCGCGGCCAAATCGCCGTGATCAAGGCCGTGGGGTACAAGAACTCCACGATCGCGTTGCATTACCTCAAGATGGTCTGCGTCATCGTGTTATTCGGTTCGGCGATCGGCGTGGCGTTTGGGGCGTGGCTGGCCGACGCCATGCTCGACCTCTATGCAGGGTTCTTCCGTCTGCCGATGACGCGGGGACGCATCGATCTGCCGCATGCCATCAATGCCGTCATGGCCAGCCTGCTCGCCGCGGTCGCGGGAATTGAGTTCGCCGTTCGGAGTGCGGTGACGCTTCCACCGGCAGAAGCGATGCGGCCTCCGTCTCCCGCGCGCTACCGTGCTTCGCGGATCGAGCAGATGCCAGGACTCCGACGGCTCCACCAAACGAGCATGATGGTCTTTCGCGAGGTTTGGCGGCGCCCGCTTCGCACCGTGCTCTCTTCTGCCGGGATCGCGTTCGCCCTCGCTATCATCATCCTGGGGCGGTTCGGAAAGGATGCGCACGGGCCGATCCTCGACCTGCAGTTCGGGCGCCAGCAGCGAGAAGACATCAGCGTGAACTTCAAGAACGAGGTTGCGAACCGCGGCCTGGGATACCTGGCGCATCTGCCGGGTGTCGATCAGGTCGATGGCTATCGGATGACGCCTGTGCGGTTTCGTTTGGGACCGCGCTGGCGGGACAGCGTGCTCATCGGGCTTCCCCCGAACAGCCATCTGAGGAGGTTGTTCACGCGTCAGTTCGAGCCCGCGCGAATCCCGCACAGCGGAGTCTTGATCACCGACGTGTTGGCCGACATTCTCGACGCAGAGCCGGGCGACCTGATCGACATCGAGCTCAAGGAAGGCGACCGTGGGACGAGGCAAGTCCGCGTGAGCGGAACGATCGACGAAGCGTTTGGAATCCAGGGCTACATGCAGAAGAGCAGCTTGCACGGTCTGCTCCGCGAAAAGCCAACGATCAACACGGCCCTGCTGCGTGTGAACCCGGAACGGGAAGCGGAGCTGCACCGATACCTCACCGACATTCCCACCGTCCAGAGCATACATCGCAAGCGGACGGTCTTGGAGAGGTTCGAGGGTCAAACGAGGAAAACGATGCAGGTGATCACGCTGATACTCACGTTGTTTGCCACGGCGATCGCAGTGGCCGTGGTCTACAACAACGCCCGCGTGAGCCTCTCGGTTCGAAGCCGCGATCTCGCCACCCTGCGAGTCCTGGGGTTCACCCGGACCGAAATCTCGGCAATCCTACTCGGCGAGCAGGCCATCCAGGTTTGCTTGGGAATACCGGCCGGAATGGTATTGGGGACCTGGGGGGCCAAGGCGCTCATCGAGCTCCAGGCTGACCCGGAGCAGTTTCGGCTGCCGATGCTCATCTCGTCCCAGACCTACGCGTTTTCGGTCGTGGTAATCTTGGCCGCGGCCGTCCTGAGCGCACTCCTCGTCCGGCGGAGGCTCGATAGTTTGGACTTAGTTGGCGTGCTCAAGACGAGAGAGTAAGGAGAGATGGCGCATGGATAACGCGTCCGGTTTGAGGAAATGGATTCGACGGATTCTCATCGCGTTGGCGGTCCTTGCCGTCGTTGGGCTGATCGTGGTCGCGTGGATTCCGAATCCGGTCGAGGTCGAGGTCGCCGAGGTCGGTCGAGGGGCGCTCGTCGTCACGGTCAACGAGGACGGACGGACGCGCGTCAAGGATCGCTACACCGTGTCCGCTCCGGTCACGGGCAACCTGGCTCGACCCGACCTCGAGGCCGGAGATTCGATTGAACAGGAACAGGTCCTCGCTCGGCTGGTGCCGCTTCCTCCGCCACTTCTCGATTCACGGACGAGGGCAGAGGCCAAAGCGCGGGTCGATGCTGCGATGGCCGCACGGCGCCAGGCGCAAGCTGCGGTCAACCGCGCGAGATTCCAGCGCGACTTCGCGAAGCAGGAATCTCAGCGGGCGCAGGCAGTCGTGGAGCAAGGGGGGTTGGCGCGGAGCGATGCCGATCGCGCGGTGTCGACGTACCGCAGCAGTGAGGAAGAGCTCCGATCTGCGGAGTTTGGCGGGCGTGTTGCAGAGCACCAACTCAAGCTCGCGCAGACGGCACTGATGCAGCTGAGCGGGCAGGGCGAAGAAGGAGAGCAGTTGGAGATCATCTCGCCCGTCGCCGGGCAAGTCCTCAAAGTCTTTCAAGAAAGCGAAGGCGTGGTTCAGAGTGGTACGCCCATCTTGGAGCTGGGCGATCCTGCCGCGCTCGAAATCGTCGTCGACGTCCTGAGTCAGGATGCGACCCGGATTCCACCCGGGGCCCCAGCATTGATCGAGCGATGGGGAGGAAAGAACCCCTTGCGCGGCCACGTGCGAATCGTCGAGCCGTCCGCATTTACCAAGCTCTCGGCACTCGGCGTCGAAGAGCAGCGGGTGAACGTGATTATCGACATGGACGACGAACGTGAGCTTTGGCGGAACTTGGGTGATGGCTACCGAGTCGAAGCGCGCATTTCGGTCTGGGAAGACGAGGACGTTCTTCGGGTGCCCGCCAGCGCCGTGTTTCGTTCGGAGGATTCCTGGGCGACCTTCGTCGTCGAAGATGGCACCGCAGTCATTCGAACCGTGGAGCTCGGAGAGACAAACGGGCTCGAAACCGAGGTGCTATCCGGGCTCGAGGAGGGCGAGATGGTGATCGCCTATCCAAGCGACAGCGTTCGAGACGGCGTATCCGTCAAGGCGAGGTAGGCGAAGGATGAACCCGATCATCGAGTCGATGACCGACCCGGCTGCACAGTCGCGAGTCGCCAATTTCTTTCAGAATCCGAAGCTTTTTAGTCACCTGATTGCAACGCTGGTCTTGCTCGTTTCGGTGCTGGTCGTTCGCTATGTTGCGCTTCGGTTCGTTCGCCGTGCGCTGCCGAGCAGAGACAAGCTTCGTCTTCGCTGGTCGTCGCAGATCCGGGGGCTGTCCTACGCGGTCTTGGCGTTTGGG
>JABDJF010000647.1 GCA_013002645.1 Myxococcales bacterium | reverse complement strand
CATCGCCGGGGAGGTCGTGGAGGTCGGGCTTGGCGCCGTTTTGGCGAAGGGCGACCAGGTTTACGGAATGATCAACGACTTCGCGGGCCGTGCCTACGCGGAATACGCCGCCGTGAATTGCCAGCAGCTGGCCAAGGCGCCGGCCTCGATCGAGCTGGCAGTGGCAGCCGCCGTTCCGTTGGCCGCCCAAACCGCGCTGCAGGCCCTGCGCGACGACGGGCAGTTACAGGCAGGCCAGGCCGTCTTGATCAACGGCGCGTCCGGTGGTGTCGGGGTGTTCGCAGTGCAGATCGCCAAGATCCTGGGCGCGCAGGTCACCGCCGTGTGCAGTCACCGAAACGTCGAGCTCGTCACGGAGCTCGGCGCCGACCGAGTCATCGACTACACCAAAACCGAGCTCGTCGACCTAGACGAACAGTTTGACGTGGTCTTTGATGTATTTGGCAACTACCGCTTCGAGCAGTTGAGAACGCTGCTGTCGGCGCGGGGCACCTACGTCAACACGATTCCAAGCGCACGCATCTTCAAAGACGTCGCCCGAAGCTTCGTACGCCGACAACGCGCAAGGCTGGTGATTGTGAAATCCAGACGCGATCAGCTCGACTGGCTGCGCCAGCAGATCGACGCAGGCAGCCTTCGCGTCGTGGTCGACCGTTCTTTTCCGCTCGCCGACGTCGCCGAAGCCCACCGATACATGGAAACCAAACGAGCCCGCGGAAAAGTGGTCTTGGCGGTCGATTAAGCAGGGGACAGTCATGGATTTTACGTACAGTGACAAGACGCAAGCTCTGATCTCCCGCCTTCAGGCGTTCATGGAGTCGGAGATCTATCCAAACGAGGCCGCAGTTCGCGAACAGCACGCTTTGCTTTCGGACCGATGGGACACGCCGCCCCTCATCGAAGAGCTCAAGAAAAAGGCGCAGGATGCGGGCCTGTGGAATCTGTTCTTGCCCGAGAGCGAGCGCGGCGCGGGTCTCACCAATCTGGAGTACGCACCGCTTTGCGAGATCATGGGCCGCGTCGCGTTTGCACCGGAGGTCTTCAACTGTGCGGCCCCAGATACCGGCAACATGGAAGTCCTCGACCGCTACGGCACGGAGGCCCAGAAACGAGAATGGTTGGAGCCTTTGCTCGAGGGTCGCATTCGGTCGGCGTTTGCAATGACCGAGCCCGAAGTGGCCTCGTCGGATGCGACTAACATCTGCACCGAAATTCGCCGCGACGGCGACGAATACGTGATCAACGGCCGCAAGTGGTGGACGTCCGGCATCATGGATAAGCGCTGCAAGATCATGATCGTGATGGGCAAGAGCGATCCACGCGCTTCGTCTCACCTTCAGCAGAGCATGATCCTGGTGCCGCGCGGCGCGAAGGGTGTGACGGTCGAGCGCTACCTTCCGGTCTACGGGTTCGACGACGCGCCCCACGGGCACGGCGAGGTGCTCTTTGACGAGGTTCGCGTCCCGGCCAGCAACATGCTCCTCGGTGAAGGTCGAGGCTTCGAGATCGCACAGGGGCGTCTCGGCCCGGGGCGAATTCATCACTGCATGCGTCTGATCGGTGTCGCCGAAAGAGCGCTCGAGAAGATGTGCGTACGCCTGATGAACCGGACCGCGTTTGGCAAGAAGATCTACGAACAGTCGATCTGGGAAGAGCGAGTGGCAGACGCTCGGATCGACATCGAATGTGCCCGGCTACTGACGCTCAAGGCCGCCGATATGATGGACCGGGCCGGCAACAAGGCGGCGCGCGCGGAGATTGCGATGATCAAAGTGAAGGCCCCATTGACCGCGCTCAAGGTTCTCGACGACGCGGTGCAAGCACACGGTGGCGGTGGGGTCACCACCGACTTTGGCCTCGCGGAGACCTGGGCCCAAAGTAGAACCTTGCGGCTCGCCGATGGACCAGATGAAGTACACCGGCGGGCCGTCGCACGAATCGAGTTCAAGAAGCACGCTGCTCGCGTTCCCTGATCGAGCCGGGTCGCCCCACGCAGCGGGTGCTCTGACCCCCAGGTGCCGCGGGCGCAGAAGCGGACCTTGTCAGTGGACCCGGATCGGATACCATCGCGCGCTATGGCATTGAGAACCCTTACCTTAGTCCCGATCGTCCTCATCATCGCGTGCAGCAGTAGCGGCAGCAGCGGCAGCACCGGCGGCAGCGATTTGGAGCGCCGCGTCGACGAGCTCGTCGCGCAGATGACCCTCGATGAAAAGATCGCGCAGATGTCGGGGGATACGGCGATTTCGGGCGTATACGGCGAGGAGCTTTGGAACGTTCCCGGCGTCGAACGACTCGGCGTACCGGCCTTCAAGATGTCGGATGGCCCTCGAGGGGTCGGTGTGCACGAAGGCGCCACTGCATTTCCGGTGGCAATGGCCCGAGGCGCAAGCTGGAACGCGGACGTCGAGCGCCAAGTCGGCGAAGCCATGGGTCGAGAGCTTCGCGCGATCGGCGGGAACGTCTTGCTGGCACCAACGCTAAACAACCTCCGTCATCCGAGCTGGGGGCGCTCGCAAGAAACCTACGGCGAGGATGTGCACTTGCTGTCGCGTATGGGCGTGGCTTTCGTCCAAGGCGCTCAGCAGTACGTCTTGGCAAATCCGAAGCACTACGCCGCGAACAGCATCGAGGACACGCGCTTCACCGTGAACGTCACGATCGACCCGCGAACACTTCGTGAAATCTACCTCCCGCATTTTCGCGCTGCCGTGCATGAAGGCCAGGCCGCATCCGTGATGAGTGCCTACAACTCGGTCAATGGGCAGTTCTGTGGCGAGAACGAAGCTCTTTTGAAAGATATTCTCAAGGGCAAATGGGGTTTTGACGGTTTCGTTCTTTCGGACTTCACCCTCGGGACGAAGCCCGACTCCGCAAAGAACGGACTCGACCTCGAAATGCCGGTCCAGTTCGTCTTTCGAGATCTCGAAAATCAAGTCAACCAAGGAACGCTGCCCGAAGCGGTCGTCGATGACGCGGTCCGTCGCATGGTGCGAAAGAAGCTGCAGCACGAGCTGGGGGCGCCGAGCCCGGTCGACGAAAGCGTGATCGCGAGCGAAGCGCACCTCGCGATCGCCGAAGAAGCCGCGGCCGAAGGTGCGGTCCTTCTCAAGAACGAGCCCAATGCGCTCCCGCTCGACGTGGCGGGGCTCAACCGAATCGCAGTGGTGGGTTCGCTCGCGGACACGCCGAACATCGGCGATACGGGAAGCAGCAGCGTCCGACCCGCATTCGTGGTGACGCCTCTGCAGGGCATCGAGGAAGCCCTGGGCGAGGTGGTCGCGGTTGACCACATCGCCAAAGACGTTCTCGACGACGATGACCTCGCGGCAATCGGAGCGGCGGATGCGGTGGTCGTCGTGACCGGGCTCACCGCCGAAGACGAAGGCGAAGCGCTCATCGGCGCAGGCGACCGGCTCGACCTCGCTCTTTCCCCGGAACGAGAGGCACTCATTCGCGATACGGCCGGGGCGAATTCTCGAACCATCGTCGTCCTCGAAGGTGGGGGCGCGATCACGATGGGCAACTGGCTTCCCGAGGTCGAGGCGCTTCTGATGGTCTGGTACCCCGGTCAAATGGGAGGCCATGCGATCGCCGACCTTTTGTTCGGCGACGCCAACCCATCGGGCAAGCTGCCGATCACCTTCCCCACAGGCCTCGACCAACTGCCTCCTTTCGATAACGTTTCGCGCGAGGTGACCTACGACTACTTCCATGGCTATCGGTTCCTCGACCGCAACGGCGCAACGCCCGAGTTTCCGTTCGGCTTTGGCCTCAGCTACACGACGTTCTCCGTCGACAATCTCCAGGCGAGTCAGGCCACGGCCATGGCCGGCGACGTCGTCACATTCAGCCTAGACCTCACAAATACCGGGTCGGCGGCGGGTGCGGAAGTCGTGCAGCTCTATGTGACCTACCCGGGGTCCTCGGTGGAGCGCACGGAGCGTGAGCTCAAAGGCTTCGTGAAAGTGATGCTGGACCCCGGTGAAAGCCAGACCGTCGAAATCTCGC
>JABDJF010000644.1 GCA_013002645.1 Myxococcales bacterium | reverse complement strand
CTCCTATTGCGCAGCGCCGGAAATCACGACCGGCGCGAAACGCTCGAGGGCAATCTGATGCGCCTTCAAGGCGGCGCGGTCGATTCGCGGCACGAAGCCGGGCTTCAGAATGAGATTACCGTCTTTGAATTCGATCGGCTCCTCGAACAACGAAGCTCTCGCCTTGAGGAAGCCGTTAAACTCACCGGCGTTGCGAATTGTCGTGCGAGCAATGGCCGCTTCCATCCAGCACGCAATGTCTAGCCCAAGCCCATCACCGAGCACCGGTTCCATGCCATGCACGCGCACTGCGTTGAGCGCCTCGTGCAAGCGTTTGATCCCACCGAAACGTTTGAGCTTGAGTTTGCAGAAGCCGACATTTCCAATTTGCCCCGCACGCTCGATATCGGCAATCGCACAGATGGGCTCGTCGAGCATTACCGGAACAGGCGAGACGCGCGCGACTTTCGCGTTGGAGTCCCAATCCTCTGCCTCGCAAGGCTGTTCGAAAAGTTCGACGCCTTCGGGATCGAGTGCCGTGGCAAAGGCGATGGCGTCGCTTTCGCCATAGGCCCGATTGGCGTCGATACGCATCGTGGCGCGGCCGTCGACCGCTTTCTGTATCGCACGGACGCGTTTTGTGTCGGCTACTGCGTCGCTCCCAACCTTGATCTTGAAGGTGCGAAAACCTTCCGCGATTCGCTGCTCGATTTCATCGGCAATTTCGAATTCGCCCGTCGCGTTGACTGGCGACAGCAACGGCAGACGCGCTCCTTCGCCCGCTTCGAGCAAAGGCTCGCCTTCGAGCATTTCGATAGCGGTCAAGAGCGCCGTCGCCGCGACCTTGCTCTCGTGCATGGCGGACGAAAGTATCGCCATCGCATCGGAGGTATCGCGTCCTGCGATTCTTTCGGCGTACCGCCGGCAGAATTGCCAGCCGCCCTCGCGCGTCTCGCTGCTCGAGCCAGGCGAGATATGCCCCTCGCCCCATCCGATGAATCCGTCGCGCGAACGCATTTCCACGATGATCGGTTCAAAGTCGGTGAAGGTGCGATAGGACAGCTTATAGGGCTGCTTCAGCGGCACACGTAATGTGCGAAGGACGATATCTTCTATCCTCACGCGATTGTTTCTACACCCTTGATCTGAGTACGATGCATGATTCGCCGCGCATTCTCGTCGAAAGGATCGCGGCGGTGGAGCACACCAAGATTGTTCCACACCAAGACGTCGCCCATGCGCCAGACATGGCACATCGCGAAACGGGCTTGCGTCGCATGCGCCCAGAGTGCGTCGAGCAGCGCCTCGCTTTCGGCAAGGTCGAGCCCAAGGACGTAGCTGTCCTTGCGGCGGCCCAAGAACAGCGCCTTGCGGCCGGTGCGCTCATCAGTTCGAACGAGTGGATGCACCGCGCCTTTCGTTTCCCGCGGATCAGTTACTTCGTCATAGCCCTTACGCAGCTGACCCGCGCTGTTGCGCGAGGCGTCGTGCACGGCGCGTTTGCCGTCGATGCGCTTCTTCAAATCCTCGGGCAGCGCCGCGTAGGCCGCATATTGGTCGGCGAAACAGGTATTGCCTCCGCCATTCGCCGGAATTTCGAGCGCATGCAGCACGGCGGCGCGCGGTGGAACGTCGATATACGTCATATCGCCGTGCCAGATGGCTTCACCCGCCCCTAATCCACCGATGGGCTTGCCGTTCTCGATCACGTTGGAGATGACGTTGATCTCCGGAAACTCCTTGTTGAACGGCACCCCATACGGATTTGGCCCTGGCGGGTCCAGCTCGCCGAAATTCCTGCTGAAGGCAATCAGTTCCGGATCGGAAAGCTTTTGCCCGTGCGCGACCAGCACGAGCTGGCGGTCCAGAGCCTCAGAGAGGGCATCGCGCTCCCCCGGCGAAAGCGGCTTGGACAAGTCCAGGCCTTGAATTTCAGCGCCCAGCGTCTCCAGATTCTGTATTGCGACCGCCAGTTCGAATTCCTTTCATAGAGAACGGATGATTTCAGCTGCGGCCACTAGCTGCCTCTCAGCTTAATGCCAGAAATATAGCACCCGAACCCCCCGCTTTCGGCCACTAGCGGTCATTCGAGTTCCAGCAACAGTCGCGATAGACCGACAGGATCGTCGATTTGGGCTCGATGACCTGTTTCAATTTCAAAGTAGTTCCATCCAGGGTCTGTTCGGAGCAAAGACCTCGTGGTAGCGCGTCAGGTGAGCTCTGGATTTCGGCACCAACGCCGCAAGCCGGGCAATTAAGTCTGCAGACTCGCCGGTGGAAGACCGCGAGCAGCTCTGGCCGTCCGCGGCGCTGTCCTATAGCATCGACGGTATCACGAGATGCGGGCCCACCCGCGCTGGGACCGTGGGATTCTGAGAGGGGAGCAGGAATGAGGACGACACCACTGAAGGTTGCCATCGGCGCGATCTTGGCGTGCGCCATCGCGCTCGTCGGAGCTTGTGGGCAGCAGCAGCCTGCCCCTGATCCGGTCCCGATTGACGGCGACGACATCGGCGGGGCGGTCACGAGTGCGGACGGGCCGGAAGCCGGCGTCTGGGTGATCGTCGAAACGACCGACCTCGGCACCAGGTTTATCAGGAGCGTGGTGACCGACGACCTGGGACGCTACCTCGTCCCCGATCTTCCCACGGCGAACTACGACGTGTGGGTTCGCGGCTACGGGCTCGTCGACTCCCCGAAGGTCCAAGCGGCACCGGGCGAGGCCCTGAATCTGACGGCCGTGGTGGCCCCCAATGCCCAGGCAGCCGCACAGGTCTATCCGGCAGGCTACTGGGCCTCTTTGATCGAGGTCCCCGCCAAGAGCGAATTTCCAGGCGGCGGGCCGCAGGGCAACGGCATCTCCCCAAACATGCACAGCCAGGCGCAATGGCTGCAGTGGCTGAAGACGGGGAGCTGCTTCACGTGCCACCAGATCGGCAACAGGGCCACACGCGAGATACCCGCGGCCCTAGGCGAGTTCCCCGGCTCGGTGGCGGCGTGGGCCCGACGTATTCAGTCCGGCCAAGCCAGCGTCGACATGGCGCGCGAGAGCGCGATGTTTGGCCAGTCGGCCCTGCTCGAGATGTTCGCCAGCTGGACTGACCGCATCGCCGACGGGGAGCTTCCGCCAGCGCCGCCCCGGCCGCAGGGTCTGGAGCGCAACGTAGTGGTTACCTTGTGGGACTGGGCTGATGAGCAGACCTACCTTCACGACCAGATCTCGAGCGACCGACGCAATCCCCAGGTCAACGCCAACGGCCTGATCTACGGTTCCCCCGAGCTCAGCACCGATCTCATGCCGGTCCTCGATCCGGTGCGTCACACCGTGAGCCAGGTCCAGCTGACACCGCGGGATCCGGAAACACAGCCCGGAGCCACGCAGGCCATGCTGCAGCCCTCACCATACTGGGGCGAGGAGCTCATCTGGGATAGCAAGACCAACGCCCACAACCCGATGTTCGATGGCAAAGGTCGTGTGTGGATGACGGCTACGGTGCGTCCACCTCCAAACCCCGACTTCTGCAAGGCCGGGTCGAGCCACCCATCGGCGCAGGCGACCCCCCTTGAAACGTCAGGTCGCCAGGTCGCGATGTATGACCCGGCAACGGGGGAGCTGACGCACGTCGACACGTGCTTCGACACGCACCATCTGAACTTTGCGGCGGATGCCAACGATACGCTCTGGCTCAACGGCTACGGCAGCACCGTCGTCGGCTGGATCGACACCAGGATGTTCGACGAGACCCAGGACGAGGTGGCGTCACAGGGATGGACCGCGCTCATTCTCGATACGAACGGCAACGGTATGAGAGACGAGTACGTCGGGCCCGATTACCCGGTCGATCCCACGAAGGACAAGCAGATTGCCGACGCCTTCTACGCCGTCGCCCCGGCTGTTGACGGGTCCGTGTGGGGATCGATCCTGGGCTTCCCGGGCGCGGTGGTCCGCCTCGATCCGGGGTCGAATCCGCCGGCCACCGCGCTGGCCGAGCGATACGAGCTGCCGTGGGACGAGCCGAACGCGCCCGTCAACGGATACAGCCCGCGCGGCATGGACATCGATCGGAACGGCGTGGCCTGGATGGGTCTTGGGAGCGGGCACATGGCCAGCTTCGATCGGAGCAAGTGCAACGGCCCGCTCAACGGCCCCAACGCGCTGGGGCGGCACTGCCCGGAAGGTTGGACGCTCTATCCTGAGCCGCTCCCCCAGTTCAAGAACGTGACCGACTCCGGTAGCGCCGAGGGCAGCTACTACACGTGGGTAGACCAGTTCGATACCCTCGGCCTGGGCCCGAACACGCCCATTAACACCGGAAATCTGTCCGAAGGCCTGCTCGCCCTCGATGACGGGGAGTGGGTCGTACTCCGTGTCCCGTATCCGATGGGATTTTACGTCAAGGGGATGGATGGTCGGATCGACGATCCCAGCCTTGGCTGGAAGGGCAAGGGTGTATGGACCGCCATCGGGACGCGCGCACCGTTCCACATGGAGACGGGCCAGGGCACGCTGCCCAAGGTCGTGCACTTCCAGGTTCGCCCGGATCCGTTGGCGAAGTAATGGGACGAGTCTGAATCCGACCCGTCAGCTCCCGAGGTTGCTCGAAGTATGGGCAATTCAAAAGCCTTGGTTCAAGATCCGATCATCGCTGATAGGATCGTGCTCGCGCCTTGGAGCGCCGACCTCGATGTAATGCCGCTCGCCGGCCGGATACAGCTTCTTTGGCTTCTAACGCAACAACTCGCGACTTAGCGCAGCCGCGTCGGCAATGATTTGCGTGAGGGCTGTGCGATCACATTACTGACGTTCGACTCGGCGATGTGAAGGTCGGAAAACGGCCAATAGCTGCCGCTTTCCTCACCTTCGAGAATATATCACTCGAGGGTCGGC
>JABDJF010000586.1 GCA_013002645.1 Myxococcales bacterium | reverse complement strand
AGTACCTCCTCGACAACATGGTGTGGATGATCTCCGACTCGACCGGAATCATGCCGTCGGTAGCTTCGGCGGCTGGCTTCGAGCAGACCAGCTATGGCTGGTTCGAGAAGCCGTTTCTGCCCGGGGCGGGAAGCCAGGGCTCACGAGAGTTCCGCAAGCTGTACAAGAGCCAGAAGCGGCGCAAGCTGGGCTACCGCTACGGATACCCCGACGGCAGCGAAGCGAAGCACTCGCACATGATCGTGACTCGCAAGAAGAAGTAGGTAGCCGGCTATTGCCGTCTACTCCGCTCTTGCAAGACCCAGAGCCAGTCGAGCATCTACACGGCTGGCTACCACGTCGGCGATGGCAGCGGTCCGGTCATCTACCAGGAAGCCGGTCGTTATCGTCAGGTGGCACGCTGGCTCCTGCAGATCGCGAAAGTGCTGGTGCACTCCTGCCGCTGGGTCTCGGGTGAGTCGATCGCCCTCGCGCCCCGCCTCGGGCCAATGAGCTGCAAGGTCGTTGGTCGAAGGACGTAGCTCGCGGCAATCGAGACGAACGTCGATAGTGACCTCGGGCGGGCCTTTCGCTGGCCACAGATAGAGACAGGTCAATCGCCCGTCTTCTGTCTTGCTAAACCCCGCCGCCATGATCAGCTCTTCGACTCCGGTAGCGCTCACCAGCCGATGTGGCGGTGCGACCTGTGAACAGAGACGGCGGCCGCGCAGCTCGGCGACCGGAAGTGCTGCATCGGCCGGCGGAGCAGGCGCGGCAGAAGCGGCCTTGGCGCTCGAGCCTTTGCCGTCGTCACGACCACAACTGCAAGCAATGAAAGCGATGAGCAGCCAGCCGATGCGCATCGCAACAGAGCATCGCACGGCGGCAATGAGAATCCAGGCTCCACTGTGGGGGCTTTCCTCACCGATCGACAGCGCCGCAAGCACCCGGAAAGACGAGCCTGACGGCGATTCGGAGCCGGAATAGGCATTGCAAGATTACGGCTCATGCTCCGCACGACCATGGTTCTCACCTTCGTCCTTGCGTCGGCCTGCGTCAGCTCCCAGCAGGTCAGCGACGCTCCTGCTGATCCCGAAACCTGGGAGGAGTCAAAGCGCCCCGAAGTCAGCAACATGCACCTGTCGCAGACCTGGGGTGAAGTCGGAAGACCCTTCCGCTCCAACCTCAAGCTCAACACCAACCTCGAGAAGGATCGCGAGTACAGCATTGCGAATCTCCCGCCGGGTCTTCGCTTTGACGAAAAGACCGGGACCATCGTCGGCGTCCCCAAGAAGAGGGGCTTCTACGTGGTCAACGTCGCGGTGCGCCGCAAGATCGACGATCGACCGCTCCGATACGTGCACCCCTCGGGTCACGATCGATGGTTCAGCGAGGAGTTCGAGCTGCGTATCTACAATCACCTGCACTGACTGAGGTCGCTTCTAGAAAGACGCAGTCCGATTCGGGCTGCGTTTCTCTTTTCGGTTCGCGACAGACTTGGTCAAAGCGACGAGTTTTCCTTTGACACTGACCTACGTCAGTGTTAGTTAGTTGGGTACATCTTGCAGCATGTTCGTCAGACGCAAGATCGAATCAAGAGATGAAACGTCTAGCTAATAACACCTCACGGCGCAGCGCCCAGGTCTTCGGTGGGTTGGATACCCACACGGGCTTCGGCGGGTGTGAAGCGCCAATCCAGGAGGCTCTAGCGGCCTAGAATCCCACGCGATTCTTAGTCTCTCGAGCCGCTTGGGAACCCAAGCGGCTTTTTTGTTGTCGCAAACACAAGAGACCCAAATCCCAATGCTCAAACAGCTCATCCATACCCTTCTCTGGCTCACGCCGGCCAATGACAACGTCATGGCCAACGCCTCTGGTGCGCCCAATTGCGGTATCGACCTCGATCTCGCAGGTGGCGAACGCCGCGACGATCTGAGCTACGAGTTCCCTGCCGAGGCTTCGTCCGAGGAAGATGATGCGTAACTAGCGAACGCATATCGCACTTCGACGAAGCCACCGGAACCCCCGGTGGCTTTTTTTGATTTCCGGGCGAGCGCTGCAGATCGGATTGGATCCGAGGTGGACCGACAATCCGCCGCCGCTACGCCGGCATAGCAGGTTCGACTCCTGCCACGCTCGCTCAATTCTCTTCGAAAAACTGAAGATTCGTTCTTGCTGCACTCGCCTGCTGGCCTAGCCGCGGGAGGGGTAAGGCAAGAACCAGCGGCAACGCGCTCGAAACCGCGCGGCGCCGCCACGGGAGAGCTGCGCCCAGCGCGTGTGACGTGCAACCGCGCTTTCCCCTCTCTGATAACCGAATAGAGAAATGACGAGGGCGCACTGGCCTGCGCCCTAGAACACTCGCGAGCCCTTCGGGGCTCGCGTCATCCCACTCTTGCGTAAGTGGTCTGCGCGCCTGACTGAAAATCAGGAGGACGAGGTTCGATTCCTCGGGGTGGGACCGCAGCATTCTTGCTGCACAAAGGTCCGGTGCTCAATGCGGCTTCTAGCCGGGCCTACTCCCACCCACGAGCTCCGATACACCGGTTTGCGCCTGCACCGTGAGCAATCACTAGTACCAGGCGGACCCGGCGGTTCGATTCCTCGGGGTGGGACCGCAGCATTCTTGCTGCACAAGGTCTTG
>JABDJF010000571.1 GCA_013002645.1 Myxococcales bacterium | reverse complement strand
CGCGTGACGCAGTGGGCGCGCGACGGGCGAATTCGAGGCACCGTCTTCATGTTCCTGGAGCGACCAAACCGGGTCCGTTTCGACGTGATGACACAGGTTGGACCGGCCGCCGTTTTGACTAGCAATGGGGAGAATTTTCAGCTGAGCGACTTGCGGGAGGGAGCGTTTGTGCACGGCCCAACATGTCCCGAAAATATCGCTCGCCTGTTGGGGATTTCGGTCGACGCCGAGAACGTGCTGCGTCTCCTGACCGGCGACACGCCCACGATCGCAGCCACCGGGCAGTCCATGGAGTGCCGCGACGGCCGCTACGTCGTGACCCTCGTCGCCGCTGATGGGACAACGCAAGAAGTCTCCTTTTCCGTACGGCGGGACGACCTCGACAAGGCGCCAACCGAGCAGCGCCTCACCCTTCGACGCTCCGTCGAACGAGCTCCGAACGGCAGCACACGCTGGGAGGCGACCTACGACGAATACATCGATGTCGACGGTCAATCGTTTCCAACCAAGGTGCGGTTCGTCGATCAGGTCAACGATGCCGATACCTCGGTTCGGGTGAAGTCGATTTCACTGAACCCGGAGATTCCAGACGGGGCGTTCTGGCAAGCGCCGAGCCCGGGCATGTCGGTTGAGCTCGCGTCCTGCCCCTGAAACGCGGGGCATTTCTCGGCGGGTGCTAAGGTAGCGCAGCATGACGGAACCGCTGCTCAGCCTGCGTCACCTGGTCACGGCATTCGAGACGGATGAGGGCTATCTAAGAGCCGTCGACGACGTCTCGTTCGACGTGGTTCCGGGTCAGACCCTCGGCGTGGTGGGGGAGAGCGGTTGCGGGAAAAGCGTGACCGCTCTGTCGATCATGCGGCTCGTTCCAAGCCCGCCCGGTTTCATCGAAGGTGGTGAGGCCCTCTTCGACGGGCGGGACCTATTCGATCTTCCTGAGGCGGAGATGCGAAGCCTCCGGGGTAACGAGATTTCCATGATCTTTCAGGAACCGATGACGTCGCTCAATCCGGTCTACACGGTCGGATCGCAAATCGTGGAAGCGATTCGACTTCACCAGAGCGTCAGCCGGCGTGCAGCAAGGGGCCGCGCGATCGAGCTTCTGGATCTCGTCGGGATCCCGGCACCCTCCGAGCGCATCGACTCGTATCCGCATACGCTATCGGGAGGTATGCGACAGCGCGCCATGATCGCGATGGCCCTCGCCTGCGAACCTCGCCTATTGATCGCGGATGAGCCAACGACGGCACTCGACGTCACGATTCAAGCGCAGATCTTGGACTTGCTTCGCACACTTCAACGCGATTTTGGCATGAGCATCATTTTCATCAGTCACGACCTCGGCGTGATGGCGGAGTTCGCGCAAGAGATCGCGGTCATGTACGCAGGCAAGATCGTCGAACATGCGAAAACCGCGACGCTATTTGAGACGCCCAGGCACCCATACACGCGTGGGTTGCTGCGCAGTCTCCCGAGCGTGCGCAATCGAGGGGAGCGTCTGCCGACCATTCGCGGAATGGTTCCCGACCTGCGCAAGCTACCTCCCGGCTGCCGTTTTCAGGACCGGTGCGACCTCGTCACGGAGGTCTGTCGAGTCGAGGAACCGGCCTTGCAGCAGCTCGAACAATCCGACGTCGCCTGCTTTCACGCTGAGGTGTCGGAGTGAGCGAGCAACCGATCGTCCGCGCAGAATCGTTGCGCAAGTCGTTTAGCGGACCTTCGCGCGGCATCGGGCGTGGTCGGGCCGAGCTTCGTGCGGTCGACGGCGTTAGCCTCGCGGTGATGCCGGGCGAAACTTTGGGCCTGGTGGGGGAATCGGGCTGTGGCAAGAGCACACTCGGCCGTTTGCTCCTGCGACTCCAGGATCCCACGAGCGGGCGCGTCTATTTCGAAGGGCAAGACATTACCGAGCTGTCCCCGTCTGCATTGCGGCCCTTCCGCAGCAAGATGCAGATCATCTTCCAGGATCCGTACAGCTCGCTGAATCCGCGAATGACCGTACGCACGGCCCTGTCCGAGGCACTGCGTGTGCATGGAAAGGTGAGCTCCGCGTCCGAGGAAGAGCAGCGCATCGCCGCCCTGCTCGAGCGTGTGGGGCTGCGACCCGAGCACATGCGCCGCTACCCGCACGAGTTTTCGGGTGGACAGCGGCAGCGAATCGGCATCGCGCGCGCCCTCGCCGTGTCGCCGAGCTTCATCGTGGCGGACGAACCGGTCAGCGCCCTGGACGTCTCCATTCAGGCGCAGATCGTCAACCTGCTTCGTGATCTTCAGGAAGAGCTCGGTCTGAGTTACCTCTTCATCGCACATGATCTGCACGTCGTGGAGCACGTGAGCCGTCGGGTCGCGGTCATGTACCTCGGGCGCGTGGTCGAGCTTGCGACGTCGGAACAGATTTACGCGCGACCGCGTCATCCCTATACGCAGGCTCTCCTCAGCGCGGCGCCCGAGCCCGACCCGACCGCCCATCAACAACGGCTGCTACTCAAGGGCGACGTCCCGAGCCCCCTCGATCCACCGAGTGGCTGTGCGTTTCATCCCCGCTGTCCGATCGCGCAAAAAGGACTTTGCGATCGCGAGGTTCCGGCACTTCGGGCGCTTGAGCTCGGGCACGAGGTTGCCTGCCACCTCGCGCAATAGCGGTTGCGGCCCTGCGGCCTCATGGGGTAACCAGACCGGATGGTTGAGCCGGCCGAAGAGCTAGGAACAGAAGGATATCGCCGCCGCTTCTCCGCGGGGGCGACGCTCTACTACGCGGGAGCGCCGGCCACTGAGCTCTATTTGATCGGTGAGGGTCGGGTACAGCTGTTCAAGCGGGCGCGCGGTGTCGAGCGCGTGATTGGCCTGTATGGGGCGGAGGAGCTGGTCGGCGAAGAAGCGCTGCTGCCGGGGGCACATCGCACCGCCACCGCGGAGGCCATGGAAACGACGAGCGCCCTTGTTATCGAAAGTGAGACCTTTCGGGCGCTGGTGCGGCGCCGCCCGGAGCTTGGCGAGCGTGTCATGCAGCAGCTCGTCCGCCGCCTGCAGCGGACCGAGGAGCAGCTCGAAAACTTCCTGCTACCCGATCCGGCGATCCGCGTGCTGAACACACTTCTCCGAGCGGTCGAAGACTCGGACGACGGGCGGCTGGAGCTAACACCACTCGAATTATCCACTCGAACTGCACTAGCGCTCGATCAGGTCAAAGCCGTGGTCGCTCAGTTGCGCGATCGCGGCTATCTCTCGGTGGGGGATCAAACGATCACCATTGGCAATCCGTCTTCGCTTCGCCAGCTTCATGCTCTGCTAGCCCTGAAAGATGATGTTCAGCACGGCCTGAGCTGTCGGTAATCCGACACCCCTTCTTGACCGGGCACCAAGCACTCAGTAGACCCACGTGGTGGTGCGTACTTGGGGATTGGTTTGGCTGGCTTGCCTAGCCATCGGCTGCGTCACGACGTCGGAGGCGGGAACTCCCGACGGCGAGCGCTCGTATCGCGAATTTCAGCTTGCAGCCAGCCTTCGCGACGAGGGGCAGACCGCCGGCGCGATTGAGCATCTGCGCAAGGCGCTCGAGCTCGACCCCGAAAACGCCGAGGCCCACCTCCTTCTCGGTTTCATCCAGATGGAGCGCCGGACCTACCAGAATGCGGAGCCGCACTTGGCCACTGCGATCAAGCTTCTCGAAAAGCAGAGCGCCGGCTCCACGCTTGCGGAGGCTCGCAACATCTACGGGCTATGCCTGATCGAGCTCGGCCGTTACGACGACGCCGCCATCGTGCTCCGGGAGTCCGCGAGTGATGAGCTGAACGCAGCGCCACATCTTGCCTGGGGCAATCTAGGGCTGGCGCAATTCCACCTGGCGGAATATCAGGAGACGGTGACCTCGACGATGGAGGCGGTCCGCATACAACCACGATTTTGCGTCGGGTACTACACGATGGCGAGAGCGTTCTGGCGTCTACAGCAGTTGAAAGACGCCGAGCGTGCACTCGTGGGCGCGCTCGAAGCGGACCCTTCCTGTTCGAACAGCGTGGAGCTGCAAGGAGCCTGGCGGCTGCGCGGTGAGGTCCGTGCACGTTTGGGTCATCGTCGCGATGCCGTCGCCGACCTGGAGCGCTGCGTGGAGCTAGACCCGTACTCGAACGACGGACGAATGTGTCAAACCCTGCTCGAGGACTCACGATGAGGGCGGATTCGATCGGCTATTGGTTGAAGACGGAGCGCGAGACGCGTCATCTATCGATCGAAGAGGTTGCGAGCACGACGCGCATACCGCGCAGAACGCTCGAGTCGCTCGAAGAAGATCGCTTCGAAGATCTCCCTAGCGGCGTGTTCGTTCGTGGGTTCATCAAAGCCTATGCCACCGCGGTTGACATCGACGCCGAAGAGGTCCTCGCTCGATTCGACTCGGAGCGCCCCCGCGCCTTGCCTCCCGCGCCGCTCGCCACGGTGCACAGTCGCCGCAGATATGGGGCCTTGGTGCTCGCGATCACCACCTTCGCGCTTTTTGCAATCATCGTGGCCACGTTTTCGCTCGTTCGGCGCGCGCCTGCACAGGACGATCCGATTGAGCTATCCTCCGCACTGCCGTGCCGAGTCGAAGCCGCCAAAGCCGAGCGCTCCTATTGCGGTCCGTCGACTATCGCGACTCCGACCGAATCGTCACGCTCCTAACCGAGGACCACGGCAAGCTCTCCGCGCTTGCCCGGGGCGCGCGAAAGAGTCAGCGACGATTTGGCGGGGCCTTGCAGCCCTACGTCTTGATGAACGCGCATTTCCGCCCCGGCCGCGGTGAGCTCGCGAATCTCGAGCGTGTGTCGGTCGATCGTTCGTTCCACGGCATCCTACGAAACCTCCAAGCGATCGGGGCCGCCGGTGCAGCCCTAGCCGTCATTCGAGAGCGCGTGCCGGACCACGAGCCCGAGCCCGCGGTCTTCGATACGACAGTGCGCTTGCTAACGGCGCTCAATGACGGCGCGCCCCCGGAGGAAACATTGCTTTCGCTACAGATTCGGACGCTTGCTGTCCTGGGCTTTGCACCCACGCTCGATCGCTGCGTCCTGTGCGGCAAGACGCCGGCCGCAGGGCGTTCGGCGTCCTTTGACGCTGCCCGGGGGGGAATCGTGTGCCGAGCCTGCGGCGGCGGGCGGCTGGTTCTGTCAGCGGCGGCGCTTCGCCGCTGGGTCGTCGTTCAGGCGACGTCGGAGTTTGCCGCTCAGCCCTGGCCCGCTCGCGAGCGCCAAGAGATCCGCGACGCGCTCGCACAGCTCGACGCGAACCATGCGACGGTCACCGTTCGAGAGCGCACCGCGGCAGCCTCGAGCAGCTGGGAAGGGCGCCTCCCGTGACCGCAGCATTGGAGCCAATCGAGTTGCGGGCGCCGCGCGGTGCCCGAGTCATGGAAATCGACTGGGCCGACGGGCACAGGAGTGTCTACCCGCACGAGCTCTTGCGTGGCTTCTGTCCCTGCGCCAACTGCCAAGGACATGAGGGTCCGATTCGGTTCGTGGAGGGCGGCGACCTGGAGTTGAGCGACGTCCAATCCGTCGGAAATTATGCGGTCAGACTCGTCTGGCGCGACGGTCACCAGACGGGGATCTACAGCCATCGCTTCCTAAGGAGCCTGTGCGCCTGTTCATCCTGCGCCGCAGACGAGCCCAAATCCCGTTCGTTCTGGCGAGAATAGAGCGGGTCCCCCCTCGTTTGTCTCTGTTATCCTGTCCGTGGGGGTTCCGGGTGACATTTCACACACTCATCGTCGATGACAGCAGCGCCGTGCGCGCATTCGTCCGCGCTGCTCTAGAGGACGCCGATTTCGCGCGAGTGCAAGAGGCCGAAACCGGCTTCGAAGCTCTCCAACTGCTCGCCTCGAATGCGTTCGACGTGGTGATCGTCGACGTCAACATGCCCGATATCAACGGGCTCGAGCTCCTGGCCTTCATGAAGAAGAGCCCCAGGCAGCAGGGGGCGACCAAGATATTGATCAGTACGCGGGCCGATAGTCTGGAGGCCAAGCGGGGCGCCAAGCTTGGTGCGGACGCCTTCCTCGCGAAACCGTTCGGGGTCGGTGACCTTCGAAACCTGATTCAACGCTTGACCGATCGAAGCGAAGAGGTGTCGGGGTGAGTGATCCGCGCGACAATGTGCAGCAGGAGTTCTTGGCCGAGGCCCAAGAGCTGGTCGAGGCATTGTCACGCGACCTCTTGCTGCTCGACGAGGCCCATCAGCGGGCCGAACGTCCCGATTCATCGCTAATCAACGAGATTTTCCGGAGCGTTCATACTCTCAAGGGCATCGCCGGGATGTTTGGGTACAAGCACGTCGGCACGATCGCCCATGCGCTCGAAGACCTGCTGGACGACTTGCGTCTCGGCCGGACCGACATCGGCGGCCCATTGCTCGACGTTCTGTTCGACTCGGTCGAGCGGTTTCAGCGCCTCTTGGCACTCGATGACCCTCAGGCGCCCGAAGAAGCCGCCGGCGTAGACGCATACGTCGTAGCGGTCCGTTCCATTGGCGCTCAGCCGCCGGCGGAGGAAGGCGACCCTCTAAATCAGTATGCCATCGGGTCTGCGGTCCTTTCCGTCCTCACAGAATATGAAGAACATCGTCTTCGGGCGTGCATCCGTGAGGGTATGCAGCTCTATCGCCTCCGCGCGACGTTCGATCTGACGGCAATCGACGACTCTATCGAGGCCCTGCGCGACGTCGTGCACGACGACGCCGAGATCATCACCTACTTGCCAAGCCTGGAGGGCGGAAACGACGAGTCGATCGAGCTGGTCGTGCTCCTTGCCAGCCGGGTTCCGGAGACGGAGCTCAAGGCACATTTCGAAGGACAGTACGGAACGGTCGAGGCGATCGAAGAGCAGAAGCATCCGCCGACGGTTCCTCCGACTCTCACGTCGATCCCTCCCGGCTCACAAAGCCTGCTGCCGGAGCCCGAGGATGAAACGGCCCAGGCCTCGCTTCGGTCGCTGGCGAACTCGGTTCGCGTGGACATTCGCAAGTTGGACGACCTGATGAACGTCGTAGGAGAGCTTTCCTTGGTGCGCAGCGCCGTGGGCCGCGCTGTCGCCGGTCTGGATGGTGACCCCAAGTACCGGCAATCGCTCCGGGAGCTGGATCGCCTCGGGCGCGGCTTTGAACGCCAGCTATTTGAGCTGCGTACGAGGATCCTCGATGTTCGGATGGTCCCGCTGGGGCAGGTATTCAGCAAGTTCGCCCGGATCGTGCGGCAAGCCGCAAGGGAGCATGACAAACAGGTTCGCCTCGTCATTACCGGCGCGAACACGGAGATGGACAAGCTCATCGTCGAGGAGCTGGCCGACCCACTGATGCATCTGGTCCGCAATGCCATCGACCACGGCATCGAATCGGTCGAGACGCGAATGCGACTTGCGAAGCCGGCCGAGGGCACGCTCGCCCTCAACGCTTACCACAAGGGCCGAAACGTCGTCATCGAGGTCGAGGATGATGGTGGCGGCATGAACGCGCAGAAGCTCCGCGAGAAGGCCGTTTCGCGCGGCTTGCTAACAGCGGAGGACAGCCAAGATCTCACTCGCCAAGGCATGTTAGACCTGGTCTTTCTTCCCGGCTTGAGCACGAACGCGGAAGTGACCGATCTGTCCGGCCGTGGGGTTGGTATGGACGTGGTGAAGACCAACATCCTGCGGATGGGTGGAGTGGTTTCGATTGCGAGCGAGCACGGCATTGGCACCAAGATCACGGTGACGCTTCCGATTACGCTGGCCATCATCCGTGCCCTCATCATCAAGGTGGGCGCGCGACTATTTGCGCTCCCAATCAGTGCCGTTCGCGAAGCGATTCCCTTTGCGCCACGAGACGTTCACACGATCCAAGGCCGAAAGGTGATCACCATGCGCGGCGAGACGCTTCCAATCTGCGATCTCGCACCGTTGTTCGGTCTGCGAGCGGCGGACCAGCAGGCGAGTCGATTCGTGATCGTCTGCGAAATGGGCAATCAAGAGCTTGGATTCGTCGTCGACCAGCTGGTGGGCCAAGAAGACGTGATCATCAAGTCGCTTGGCCCAACCCTGTCTTCCGTCTGCGGCTTCGCCGGAGCCGCAGACTTGGGCAACCAGAAGCTAGCGTTGGTTCTCGACGCGCCAGCGCTCTTCTCGGAGTACTTCGATGGCGGCGAGGCCCTTCCATCGGTCGAGGCTCATGCATGACCGCTGGTGCGCAGAGAGCCACTCTGGTCCCCGATCCCGACAGTGGCGACGGGACGGTCCCGGTCGTTGCGGTGTTGGCCGGGAGCGAGATTTACGGTTTTCCGTTGTCCGCGGTCCGAGAAATCCTCATGCCGCCACCCTTGACCGAGGTTCCCCGTTCGGCTGAGCACTTTCTCGGAGTCATCGCGGTGAGAGGCGAAATCATCACGCTGGTCGACTTGCCCACGCTGTTGAAACTCGAGGTGCTGGATCGGCAGCCCCTTGGACGCGTCATCCTGGTCGACGTTGGCGACGAGCTCATCGGGGTCGCCGTGGATCGCGTCGTTCAGGTGTCTCAATTGCAGCCCGATCAAATCGAGTACGCCAGTGCCATGAGCGCCGACCTCTCCGAATACGTCATCGGAGTTGCCCGCATTCCATCGGAGTCGTCGAGTGCCGTTGATCAGATGGTCATACTCATCGATCCGGGAGCGTTGCTAGGAGGACTGACGTGAGCGAGAGCAGGGCCTACGGTCTGGCACTCACCAGAGACCTCATCCGCGTCGAGGTCGATTCGGTGATGTACGCGCTCGAGATCACGCGCATTCGTGAGATCGTGAACCCGCTTCCGCTCATCGAGCTCCCACGCGAGCACGCGGCTGTTCTCGGAGTTGCCGATTTCCGCGAGGAGGTCGTGGCCGTCGTCGACTTGCG
>JABDJF010000569.1 GCA_013002645.1 Myxococcales bacterium | reverse complement strand
CGGCGAAAGATAGACGATGAAATAGTGCCCGCCCTCGTATTCGCGAGCGGCGCGGGGGTCGCCGAGAAGCGCCTCGGCGGTGTACGGCTGCCCTTTCACGGTGAGCTCGCCCTCCGCCGAGATTCGCCCGAGGTCCTCGATCCGCCCGTCCGCCGGCGACACGAGGGCCCCTGGGTCGGGGTCGACCTGCCTCGACCCGTCGACGAGTCGTCGGGTGAAGAAGTCGTCAAAGGTGCGAAAGCCGCCAGAAGGCACGTCGACTTCACTCAGGTCGACGTCGTAGACGCGGACGAATGCCGCCACCGCGGCATCCACGAGCGGCTGGGGAGCCCTCGACGCTGCAAGCCCGCCAAGCGCCCTGCTCAGCTGCTTACGCGGCAGAGCACGGAGCGTTTGAGCGGCCAGCCGTGAAGCACTCATCCCCATACCGGTGCGGTTCAGAAATGGTATCTGACTGGACGATGCCCCGTCAAACCTCTGCGACCCCACAAGTTTCTGAAATCCCGAGGATTTCGGGTACGCGACGCGCGACCGCCCCGCGGGGCTGGACCCCAACGAGGCACTCGTCGTCAGAGGGCGCTTGGGCTAGACCGCTGCTTCGCCGCGCTCGCCCGTACGGATGCGAACGGACTCTTCGACCGGCGAGACGAAAATCTTGCCGTCGCCGATTCGGCCTGTCTTGGCCGCGTTCTCAATCGCTTCGATCACCGACACCACCAGAGAATCTGGAACGACGATCTCCACCTTCACTTTGGGGACAAAGTCCACCACGTACGCGGACCCCCGGTAAACCTCTCGCTTGCCGCCCGTACGGCCGAATCCTTTGACCTCCGTCACGGTCATGCCTTTGATGCCTACTTCGTTGAGGGCATCCTTCACCTCATCGAGCTTGAAAGGCTTAATAATGGCTTCCACCTTCTTCATGGGACCTCCGAAACTTCAAGCAGCCCAACGAGAACCGCCGATGCGAAAGGGTGTACCCCCCGATTATTTCCGGATTGTTTCGGAGGGGTAAATACGCAAGTGGAGGGCTCAACTCCGCGAGATCCTCGGTCTGGAGTCGCTCAGAGCTGCTCCCGGCGTTTTGCTGCGGGGTCGACCTGCGGCGGCCGGCCGTACAGCCCAGAGGCCTTGGTGAGGAGCGTGTGGGCCTTGCACTCGGGTCGCTTGTCGTCGAGGTAGAGCACCGGACAGCGGCCGATTTCGACGATTTCCATGCCAAGCTCCCGAGCGCGAGCGACCGCCTGTGGATGCCCCGTCCCGAACGAGAACCAAACCCGCTTGCAGCCTGCCTCGTTGGCGAGGTCCACCGCAGCAGCTGCGGTTCTGGGATGAACCCAGACTACGGCGAGGTCGCCGAGGTCTCCGGGCAGCTCGGCAGTCGAATGATAGACCTTGCCGCCTTTGCTGCGGCCTCGGGCTTCAGGTAGCCCGCCCATGTCGAGACAGTAGAACTTCTTTCCGATGCGCGTGTACGCATTGTACGAATAGCCGGGGAACCGATTTTCCCTGGAGTTGCCGATCAGGAGTAGCGGCTCCGGGCTGTTGATGACTCGTTCGAGCGGATGCATGTGGACCTCCCGAAGCGACGCTAGCACGGGGGCCCGTCTTCCCCACCTCCTCGCCCCCAGCCGAGCGTCGAGGTGCTACGCTGCGCGGCCGATGGCGTCGATTCTCACCACGGTTCGCGACCTGGAGCGTCTGCGACAGATCGCCGCGGTCTTGGCCGTCCATGGCTTCGGTGAGGTGGTCGAGCGAACGGGGCTGAGCACGCTGATTCCCGGCCGCAAGCGGGGCGATAGCGCACGGACGCCGGCGGGCATTCGACTTCGGAAGGTCCTCGAGGACCTCGGGCCTTCGTTCGTGAAGCTCGGCCAGATCATGTCCACGCGTCCGGACCTGATTCCAGAGGACATCTTGGTCGAGCTCAAGAAGCTGCAGGACGAGGTCCCCGCGGAGCCTTTCGAAGCGATTCGAAGGGAAGTCGAGCGCGAGCTCGGCTGTGAGCTCGCCGAGGTGTACGAGTCCTTCGAGGAGACCCCGCTTGCCTCGGCTTCGATCGCGCAGGTCCACAGGGCGCGTCTTCGTGAAGGCGATCGCGCCGCAGAAGTCGTCGTCAAGGTGCAGCGCCCGCAAGTGCAGGCCCTGATGGCAAGGGATGTGGACCTGCTCTACTGGCTAGCCAAGGCCATCGTACGCTCGATGCCCGAGTCGCATCTGTATCGGCCGATCAGCCTCGTCGAAGAGTTCGATCGCTCGGTGTCGGCAGAGCTCGACTTCTCGCTCGAGGCCGACAACCACGAGCGCTTCACCCAGAACTTTCAGCGCAACCCAAACGCCAAGTTTCCGAAGGTCTATCGGACCGCGAGCGCAAAGCGGGTCTTGACGCTGGAGTATCTCGAAGGGCGCAAGGTCTACGCGGCGCAGCGCGCAGGGGTCAGCGGAGAGTTGATCGCGAAGCGCGCCGTCGAAATCATCATCCAGCAGATTTTCGAGGACGGATTCTTTCATGCCGATCCGCATCCGGGGAACATCATCATCCTCGGCGCGAACGACGAGCCTGTCATCGGCATGATCGACGTCGGCATGGTGGGCCGGCTCTCGCCCAAGATGCGTGATCGGACCATCGATCTGATGCTCGCAGCCGTTCGCGAAGACTATGGCGGCATTGCCGATGCGCTCTATGCGATCGGGCGGCCCGTACGCAAAATCGACCGCGACGCGTTCGATGCCGAGGTCACGACGCTTTCCCAGCGTTATCTCGGAAAGCGACTCGAGGAAATCGAGCTCGGGTCCTTGATCCGGGACCTCGTGATGACGTCGCGTAGGTTTGGCGTCGAGATTCCTACGGAGTTCCTGATGCTCGGCAAGAGCCTGATGACAGTCGAAGGCGTCGGCAAGGAAATCTACCCGGAGCTCGATCTTCTCGAAGAAGTGCGCCCCTATTTCCTGGCTCTCTTCCAGCAACGCTTCTCGCCGGAGCGCATGACGCAGGATGCGCTTCGAGGCTTGCGCAGGCTCGGCGCCGCCACCTCGGAAATGCCCCTGCAGCTCGAAGAGATTCTCGAGGACCTGCGCAAGGGCGCATTCACAATTCGCACGCAGCAAACCCAGCTCGAATCGGCCGCGGACCGCCTCGGCCGGCGCGCGTTTAGCGGGCTGGTCGTGGGCTCGCTGATCATCGCGGGCGCGATTCTGCTTTCACAGGAGAGCTATTGGCTCGGTGGGCTGGCCGTCGCTGCCGGCGGGTTGTACGCGCTCGGCCACAGCGCACGCGTCTGGTTGCTCGGCAACCCCGAACCCTGAGCTAGCCCCGAATTGCGCGGCCGATGATCAGGCCGAGCGCACCGGCGACGAGACAGACGAGGACCGTGCCCGCCATGTAGAGCGCTGCTCGTCCGAAGGCCTCGTTCTGAATGAGCCCAATGCTCTCGAGATTGAACGCCGAATAGGTCGTGAAGCCGCCCATGACGCCGGTGCCGAGGAGCAAGCGGAGGTCTGCTCCAAACCAGGATCGGTCTTCGGCGAGCACGAACACCAAGCCGAGCCCCAGAGAGCCGAGCGCATTGACCGTGAACGTTGCCCAGGGAAACCCATGCCCAATGGTGAACGGCCCGAGCAGCAGGGAAACCCAGTACCGAAGACAGGACCCAGCAGCTCCCCCGATCGCAACCAACACGAAGCTCACGCTGGCGTTGTAGACGACATGTTTGCGCCTGCGCAAGAGTCCCGCGTGCTAGAGTCCGCGCCGTGATCAGCGAGGACTTCGCCTTTTATGGCTTTGACGAGACGTCCTGGGATCGGCTCGTTGCCCTCTTCCTCGGGGAAGATTGCACGGAGGCCGGCGGGGTGCTCGTCGTCGTGGTCGACGCGGATCGCAGGCCGGTGGCATGCTTTCACACGGCCAAGGGCTCGCTGGACCCCGAGGCCCTGGCATCGCTGATCGACCTCGAAGCCCTCTGCGAGGCAAACTCGGCCGGCGCGTGCATCTTGATGCGCGAACGCGCGATGCCGGACCTCCTGGACTACCTCGCCGACCCCTTGGACCCCGACCAGGACTTCGTGACGCGGGTCATGCGGTTTGCGCACGTGCTGCGTGAGCTCGGCAATGGAAACTGGCTCCGCGTCTGGCCGAACCCGCTGCCTCATCTCTTGCTTGCAGCGGCACCTGCGGCCAAACCCGCCATCGACTTCTTCTTGCCGGACGGGATGAGCGTGGTGCTTGCGGTGTTCGACGAGGGCGAGCTTTGGACCGGCGCGGTGCTTCGACGGAAATCAGGCAGCCTCGATGTCTTCGCCGGGCCCGAGGCGATTTCGAGCTGGGCCGGGCCGCTCGGCGGTGCCTGGCGTCGCGATCACCGCGTCCTCGTCCAGGCGATCGAGCGCGAGCTCGGGCCGATCCACGTCGGCTTTTTCATGGAGCGCTCGACCGCCCGCGCACTGCTGTCCGATGACCAAGCCGGCGAGTGGGCCATGGCCTACGCGACGCGCGACCTGATCCTCAACCCCCTGCCCGCGTACGCCGCCGCCGGCCTCGGGATCGACGTCCTGGGCGGTGCGACCAAGTACGTTCTGCAGGCACTCGAAGACATTGACAGCGAAGAGCTGGTCACAATCGCGCAAGGGTTTTGGCGTGGCCTCACCGACGGCAAGGGCCTCGAAGGTTTGCTCGGCTTCTCTCCGGCCCAGGCACTCTCCGACGCCTTGAACAAAGTCCAAAGCAGGCCTCCGCCGCCGCGCGAGGAACCAGCCGGCGGGGTGCCGTCAGACGAAGAACCAGACCCGCTCAAC
>JABDJF010000559.1 GCA_013002645.1 Myxococcales bacterium | reverse complement strand
AGCGTGACGTTTGCGCTCGGGGTCGAGCTCGTCGAGCTCGTCGAGGAGGCCGACGGCGTCCGCGCACACCTCCGACGCGACGATGGCACGGAGCACACCGTACTTGCGCGGTACCTCATCGGCGCCGACGGCTCGAAATCGCGCGTCCGCAAGGCACTCGGCGTGGGATTCGATGGGCGAACCTACGCCGAAGACTGGCTGATCGTCGACGCCAAGCTCGATTCGTCATCGATCGATCACATCGAGTTCCTATGCGATCCACGTCGCCCAGCGCCGCACATGCCCGCGCCGGGAGGCCGCCAAAGATGGGAGTTCATGCTGCATCCCGGGGAGAGCGCCGAGCAGATGGAACGCCCGGAGACGGTTCGCGAGCTTCTCTCGCCCTGGGGCAGCCCGGATGACATGGAGGTCGAGCGCACCGCGGTCTATCGTTTTCATGCCCGCACCGTGGAGCGCTTTCAGAAAGGTCGCGTGTTTTTGGCGGGCGATGCTGCGCACATCACGCCCCCGTTCGCGGGGCAGGGGCTCGTTGCAGGGCTCCGCGATGCCCTGAACCTCTGCTGGAAGCTCGCCTGGGTGCTCCGCGGGCGTGCCGAGCCCGGCATTCTGGGGAGCTATGATCAAGAACGGCGGCCTCACGCCAAAGCCATGATCGACCTGGCCCGGTTGCTGGGACGCATCATCATGCCGACGAACCGTGCACAAGCGTTCGCTACCGGGGTTTTCATGCGCGGTTTGCGATTGATCCCAGCCGCGCGCTCCTATCTCGAAGACCTGAAGATCAAACCGCAGAACCAATTCGATCGCGGTCTCTTCGTCGAGCACCGGCGACGCCGTATGCGCCGTCGTTCGGCTCAACCGAAGACGGGGCTAACCCGGGGGGCACTGTTTCCGCAGGCGTGGATCCAGCGGGGAAGCGATGGTTGCTGGAGTGACGACGCGCTCGGCGACGGCCTTGCGCTGGTTGGGTTCGGCATCGACCCCGAAGAGCATCTTGGGCAGGCTGCCGCAGACTGGCGCGCTGCGGGTGGAACCTGCATCCAGCTCTGCCATCGTGGTCAGCGACTCCACAGGGGCGAGGGCGACCAAGTGTGGGAGGACATCAGCGGAGCGTTGGTACCCGGCATCGCGCCGGTCGGTTGGGCGGCCGTCGTTCGTCCGGACCGCACCGTCCTGCACGATGGTCCCGTCACCGAAGCGGCGCGCCTCGTCGGCGAGACGCAAGCCCTTCTTGGGGCCGTAGACGTGCAATCCGGCCCTTCCGATGAGACCGGACCGGGTGAGACGCCTGCAGGGGCAGCCGGGGCAACGGAGGCCCACCGATGATCTCTTTGGCCACTCCGCAACCGAGTCGATGTGCCGACCCAACGGCAAAGGCCATCGCGCTCGCGTACCTGTCATTCGAGCGCCCCAACCTCGGAGAGGCAGAGCGCTTCCTCACCGACTTCGGGCTGCACGTGACCCATCGTTCCGCCGACACGCTTTGGTTTCGCAACGCGGGCCAGTCGCCGTTCTGTCACGTTGTGAAAGAAGCAAACAAGGCGCGCTTCGCCAGTCTTGCGTTCAGAGTCGCGACTCGGCAAGCGCTCGAGGCGCTCAGCGGCCTTCCCTGCGCATCCGCGATCGAGCCCATGGAAGGGCCTGGCGGAGGGGAGCGAGTGCAACTGATCGATCCTGCGGGCTTCGTGGTCGACGCGGTGCACGGGCAAACCGAGGTCGAGCCGCTACCGCATCGCGAGCCGCTCCGCGTAAACAGCCCCGAGACACATCCACGGGTCAACGACACACAGCGCCCAGCGGTGGCCGCCCCGGAGGCGACGAAGCTCGGGCACGTCGTGCTCGAAGTGCCGCGGTTTCAGGAAACCTGCGCCTGGTACGCCCAGCACTTCGGGTTGCTGCCAAGCGATGTGCAGGTGCTCCCCGATGGTTCGCCCGCAGTCGTATTCATGCGCCTGGATCTCGGCGCCACGCCCGCGGACCATCACACGGTTGCAATCGTGCAGGGATTTGCGTCGAACTTTGGGCATTGCGCCTACGAAGTGGTTGACGCGGACGCGGTGGCCATGGGGCAGCGATGGATGCGAGAGCGCGGCTGGCGCCACGCCTGGGGTGTTGGGCGTCACATCCTTGGAAGCCAGGTCTTCGACTACTGGAACGATCCTTACGGTGCCAAACACGAGCACTACGGCGACGGCGACGTCTTCACCGCGGATCGACCAATGGGTGTGCACGCGCTGAGTCGCGCGGCGATGTCGCAATGGGGACCCGTCATGCCGAAGAGTTTCATCAGCCCCGAGCTCTCGGTGGAGAATCTCAGGGCGCTCGCTCGGACCCTCGGACCCAACCCGGATGTCACGCTGAAAACCCTCCTCCGCGTCTTGAAGGCAATGGGATAGGAAGATGGCAATACGCGCTCGAGTGACTGTTCGAGACCGCTACGGTTGGGCAGAGCTCGCGTGTGAGGTTTCGCTGCGAACTGCCAACACGGCGGCGGCAAACGCGGCGCAGCCCACTCCGACGCGCGCCCACTGCCACGTGCCCCAAGTCGCCAGCGCTCCTGCCAGGGAATCATCGGCGATGGTCCGGTTCAGGAAGCCCGCGTTTGCGTCTTTGAAGTACAGGAAGAACGTCGCGATGACTAAGATGGAGAGAATGGCCGCTATCCACCAGAGCCGTGCGCCGGGGCGTGATTGCGCGGAGTAGAGCACGGCGCACACGAGTGCGACAAGCACGCTGGCGATCTCGAGCGGGCTGTAGAAGTCGACCAGAAGTGACGCGTTCGCTGCGTACCAGTCGAAGAAATCAGCCGCAGCGAGCGACTGCCAATACGGCACCAAGATGGCGGCTTCGGCGAGCATCGCGCCGGCTGTCAGTCCAAGCACTAAAACGCCGAGCACGGAGACCATCGAAGCAAAGCGTCCGCTCATCTCGGCACCGTACCACGAGCGAACGGCAGAGCGTCACCCAAGAGCGAGAAGCTGAGGGCGCTCTATCTCGTGCGTGCTCAGCCTCGCCAGGTGTCGATGGTGGCGTGCATGGCGTCGATGGCCCGGCCGATCTCGTTTTCATCAGCGCCGCCCCGGACTGTGAGGTTGAGACCCAACATGAACGTCATGAACAGGTCGGTTCGTTGGCCGGTAGTGTTTTCGCTGGCGGTTCC
>JABDJF010000546.1 GCA_013002645.1 Myxococcales bacterium | reverse complement strand
AGGTCGACATGAGCTGCGTCTTTTGCCGCGCGTGGGAAGGCGACCATGGGCGCACCGCCCAGTGTCGTGTTTGCAAGGGCACCGGTTGGATGGAAATCCTCGGCTGCGGCATGATTCATCCGGTCGTTTTCGAGAACGTCGGCTACGACCCCGAGAAGTACACCGGGTTTGCGTTCGGCATGGGTCTCGACCGCATCGCCATGCTCAAGTACGGCATCCCCAACATCAAGCTCCTCTACGAGAACGACGTACGGTTCTTGTCGCAGTTTTAGGAAGAGCGATGTTGGTTTCATTTCGTTGGTTGCAAGAGCTCTGCCCCGTCGAAGCGGATGTCGCCGAAGTTGCACGTCGTATTTCGCTTGCGGGGCTCGAAGTCGAGGCGATGGAAGAGAAGGGCAAGAACCTCTCCGACGTCGTCATCGCGGAGGTTCGCTCGAAAAGCCCGCATCCCAAAAAGGACAAGCTGACCCTCGTCACCGTCTTCGATGGCGAAAACGAGCTCGACGTCGTCTGCGGCGCGACCAATGTGCCCGAGCCCGGTGGCCGAGTTCTGTTCGCTCGCCCCGGCGCCGTGTTGCCAAACGGGATGCGGATCGCCCCACGCAAGGTCGCGGGCGTCGAGTCCAACGGCATGATCTGCAGCGAAGCCGAGCTCGAGATCGGCATCGACGCAGACGGGATCTTCGTCGTCGCCCCGGGCATCGAAGCACTTCCGGGCACGAGCGTCGCCGACGCTCTCGACCTGCACGACGTCATCCTCGATATCGGGCTCACACCGAACCGCCCTGATTGCCTGGGCCATGTAGGGATCGCCAGGGAAATTGGTGTCCTCTTCGGGGTGGGGTTCAAGTCGCGGAAGGCCGCTGGGCCACGCCGCTCGTTTGCTGCGGCCGGTTCGTTCCAGTCTGGCGAGCCGACGACCAAGCTCGCGCCGCTTTGGGACAACGACAGCGAGCTGGTCGAGACGCCGACGCTTTCGGCGATCTCCGTGGAGATCGCCGATGGCGATCGCTGTCCGAGGTACGGGGCCGCCCTCGTTTCGGGCGTCAACATCGCTCCCTCTCCTTTCTGGCTCCGCTACAGGCTTCACAATCTTGGCTTTCGGGCCCTTTCGAACGTCGTCGACGCGACCAATCTAATCTTGCTCGAGTGGGGTCATCCGATTCACGCGTTCGATCTTTCACGGCTCGCTGGGCCGGGTGTCGTGGTCCGTCGCGCGACCCTGGGCGAGAAGATGGCGACCCTCGACGAAGTCGAGCGCACGTTCACCGAAGACGATCTGCTAATTTGTGATGCCGACCGTCCGGTTGCCGTTGCGGGCGTCATGGGCGGCCGCGATACCGAGATTCGCGATGAGACCAGCGACGTCCTCATCGAATGCGCGTACTTCGATCCGCGATCGATTCGCCGAACCTCCCGGCGCCTCGGCCTACACACCGATTCGAGTCACCGATTCGAGCGTGGGGTCGATCCAGGAGCGATCCCACGCGTTCTCGCCAGCGCAGCCTCTCTCATCGCCGAGCTCGGCGGCGGAGCGGCAGCGACGACCATCATCGATCGCATCGCGAAGCCCTTTGAGCCCAAGTCGATCCGATTCCGACCGGCCCGAGCGGCCCAGCTTCTCGGCACGTCGGTCCTCAAAGAAGAAAGCCTTCAGATTCTCGAATCACTCGGATGTCGAGTTGCCGAGCAAGGGGATGACGCACTCATCGCCGAAGTGCCGAGCTGGCGGCCCGACCTAGGGCGAGAGGTCGACCTGATCGAAGAAGTCGCGCGCGTGCGCGGTTACGAAGAGATTCCAACGGCGGTCCCGCGCGTCCACCCCTCCGAGGCGGGCACTTCGGGCCTCCTCAAATTCGTCGACCGCCTTCGTGACGCTGCCGTGGCGTCAGGCCTCTATGAAGCTGTAAATTATGGCTTTTTGTCGATCGACGACCTACGTCGAGCCCGGGTGTCGACCGATGCGGTTCCGCTCGCGAATCCGCTCTCCGAAGAGCGCTCCGTGATGCGAACGTCCCTGTTGCCCGGCCTCACCGCTGCCGCAACGCGCGCGCAGCGGCGCGGCGCATCCGAAGTGCGGCTCTTCGAGCTCGCGCGGACATTTCAGCCGACTGATGAACCGCTTCCACGCGAAGAGACTGTGCTCGCGGTCACTCTAGCTGGGCAACGCTCGGGTTGGATCGGCGGCGAGCAATCTTTTGATTTGTACGACGGCAAGGGAGTCATCCAAGCGGTGGTCGAGCGGGTGTTTGGTCAGGCGGCGCAGCTCGCTGTCGCCGAGGTTCCGAGCTTTTTGCATCCGAAGCGCGCTGCGCTGGTGACACTTGCATCACGACCGGTCGGTTTCGTCGGGGAGATGCATCCGGACGTCGCCGACGATCTCGCGCTGAGCGGACGTGTGATCTACGCCGAGCTAGACGTCGAGGGCCTCTACGCCCTCTTCGAAGAGCTCGGGCCAACGCAGGCTCGCGGGCTTCCGAAGTACCCTGCCGTGGCGCGCGACATTGCGATGCTCGTCCGCGATCGGTTCAGCGCAGGCGAGATCGCTGATGCGCTGCGCGAAGCATCGAAGGGCCTGGCCGAGTCGGTCCGGCTGTTCGACCTCTATAGGGGCGATCAGATCCCGGACGGGCACCGGAGCCTCGCCTTCCGCGTGACCTACCGTGACCCGGAGGGAACGCTGACCGACAAACGCGTAGACAAAGTCCACGCGTCGCTTGCCAAGCTCGCAAGCGATCGCTTCGAAGCGACCATCCGATAAGCGGTATCTCACGATGTGTGAGAATACGCACCTTTCTATTGGGGAGGGCGCCCCAAACCCTTGAGATTCAAACCGATTTGTGCTTCTCTCCGCCATACCGGGCCTCTGGGAGGAACAGACCGAATGACGAAAGCGGAAATCATCGATGCCGTCTACGAGAAGGTTGGGGGCTTCTCGAAGAAAGAGGCGGCAGAGGTCGTCGAAGCCGTCTTCGACACCATGAAAGACGTCTTGGCCGACGGAGAAAAAATCAAGATCTCAGGGTTCGGAAATTTCGTGGTGCGCAAAAAGAAAGAGCGCATCGGCCGAAACCCTCAGACGGGCGCCCCCATTCCCATCAGCGCGCGACGCGTGTTGACGTTTAAGCCCAGTCAGGTACTCAAAACAGTGCTGAACCCGCATCGCACCGACGAGGACGGCGCGGGCTCGCCGGAAAACGTCTGAGCGGAACCATGACACGGCGAACTCAACTGCCCGATAAGTTGTTTTTCAAGATTGGCGAAGTCGCCGACATCGTTGGCGTCAAGCCTCACGCGTTGCGTTACTGGGAAACCGAGTTCCCGGCGCTCCGTCCCAAAAAGACGCGGGGCGCGCATCGGCAGTACAGCCGGAAAGACGTCGAGCTCGCGATGCTCATTCGCCAGCTCCTTCACGATGAGGGCTACACGATCCCCGGAGCGCGCAAACGGATTCGCGATCTTGGGCGCCATCAGCGCAGCAGCCCCCCGGAGCCTCGGGCGCAGCGAGAGGTTGCATTGCGCGCTGAGCTTCTTGGCCTGCGCCAGCAACTGGCCGAGCTGCTCGATGACTTTTCTTCGGCGCGAAGCGAGCCCGTCGAAGCGGCGCCGCTTCAGGTCACGGTGCACAAAGTGGTCCCGGTCACCGTGAAGCGTGGTCCGGAGGCCTGAACCAGCATCTCGGGCTCTTTGAGCGGTCTTTGGTTTGCGTTCCAGACGCGCTGGGTTACAGTCGCCTGCCTCTCGTAGAGAGGTTGGACGGGGCGTAGCGCAGCTTGGTAGCGCACCTTACTGGGGGTGAGGGGGTCGCTGGTTCAAATCCAGTCGCCCCGACCAATGGCGGGCCGGAGGGCGAAAGCCCGCCGGCCCTCCCTCAATTGATCGGGCTTTCCTCCGCGACCGGGCATCTCAATCCCGTTGCCCGCGCTGCGCTTCCGCGATAGGTCGTTGAGCGCATGTCAGACCGGCCGCTCCTCTTGGTTTCCAACGACGATGGGATTGATGCGCCGGGTATCCTCGCCCTGCGAACCGCCTTGGCTACGTTTGCCGATGTGTACACAGTTGCGCCGCAAACCGAGCAGAGTGCGAAAAGCCATTCGATTACGCTCCACCATCCACTTCGATTTCACGAGGTCGAAGAACGGGTCTGGGCGGTCGACGGCACACCTGCAGACTGCGTGTATGTCGCGTTCTTTTTGAAAGACCTCTTGCCACGAAGGCCGGACATGGTGGTCTCCGGGATCAACCACGGGCCGAACCTGGGCAACGACGTCCACTACTCCGGCACGGTGGCGGCTGCGCGAGAGGGAGCGCTGCGCGGGGTCCGTTCCATCGCCTTGTCCAACTCCTCCACCGACATGGAAGGTGCTGCCCAGTACGCCAAACGCTTTTGTAAGCAGCTTCTACAGACCACAGCGCCTCAGGGCCAAGCCATTCTTCTGAACATCAACTTCCCTCCGGTCCCTCCCAAGGGTGTTCGCGCGACACGTCTAGGGCTTCGGCTCTATTCGGACGACGTCGAGGTGCGTGACGATCCACGCGGACGTCACTACCTTTGGATCGGCGGTCCGGGCGGCGCGACGAGCGAGCCGGTCGAAGGCGCGGACACCGAGGCGCTCGAAGAGGGGTTCATCTCCGTCACGCCTCTCAGCATCGAAGCTACACAGCCCGACCACCTAGGTGTCGCAGCCTACGTGGCCGGGTCGAAAGAGGAGCGATGAGCAAACGACGCGTGAGCTTCCTGCGCGCCCGCATCCGGGATGTGCCGAACTTCCCGAAAGAGGGAATCCTCTTCAAGGACATCACGCCGCTCCTCGCGGATGTCGAGGCCTTCCGCGTCTGCATCGAGCTAATGGCCGAACCGCTCGAGCCGGAAGCCATTGATGCGGTCGTGGGCATCGAGTCGCGTGGCTTCATGTTTGGTGCGGCTTTGGCTGACAAACTGGGAGTCGGTTTCATTCCCGTCAGAAAGCCCGGCAAGCTTCCCGCGGCGACCTATCGAGTGGAGTACGACCTCGAATACGGAAGCGATGCCATCGAGATCCACCAAGACGCCCTCTCGCGCGACGACCGAGTCGTGGTCGTCGATGACCTCATCGCTACTGGCGGCACAGCCCTTGCGACCAAAGAGCTCGTCCAACGCTGCGGGGCCGAAGTCGCGGCCTTCGTCTTCCTCATCAACTTGGTCGACCTCGACGGCATCGCAAGACTAGACCCGAGCCGGGTCATCACGATTCTCGACTACTAGTGAGGCCGGTCTGCAACGCGGAGCTCGTGGGCGAGGTCTCGCGCCCGAGCGACCAGCGAGTCGAGGTCACCCGCGAGCCAGCGGTCGCGCAGCGTTGCGAGGAGCTCGCGCCTTTCCTCTTCGAGGCGACCGTAGAGCTCGACCAGGCCAGCCCATTCGCTCACCGAGGCCTCGCGCCGCGCGCGCTCCAAGTCCGCTCTGCGCAGACAGTCCCGCAAGCGAACGGCTTTCTGCTGCATGGAACCTTCGAAGGACTGGTCGATCTCTCGCATGAGCACGTGGACATCATTCAAGTCGCCAAGGAGCTCCTGTAACTTCTTGGTTCGCTTAACCACCAACTGTGCCTCGCCGGCATACGCTCGAATCGGCTCGACGAGGTAGCGAAGCCGCTTGGCTACGATGCGGGCTTCGTGGAGCCGCTCGGTGTGCTCCACGCTCACGACCTGTCCCAAAGTCACCAAGAGGTCGGTGGCGTGGGCCTCGACTTGGTTTGCCAAGGTTCGTCCAAAGCTCACATGGGGCTCCTCGGAGAGAAGGTTCTGCTCGCTCCGCATCAAAGCGAGACGTTCTTCGAGCTTTTGGGCGGTTCGCCGGAAGCTCGTCCTCAGCTCGGAGTCGAGGGACTCGGCGCACTTCCTGCGGCGCTCGAGCATGACCGAGGAAAGCCAGTTGAGCCCCGCGAGATGCTCGGGCGCGAGGCCGCCGTGTTGCCTCGCGAGCCATTCGAGCCCTACTTCGGCTTCGCGGCCAGCGCCCGTCGCTCGCTGGATGGCACGAAGCCGTTTCCGGTCTTTCGCTCGCACGGCGGTCTCGAGCTGGGGCCGGTACGCGCGGAGCTGGCTCCGCAGTCGTCGGATGGCGACCCGGAAATCATGGAGCGCCTCGCGGTCGGCCCGATCGTCCAACCGGCGCTCCGCGGCACGGGCTGCCGCCAGGCTCTTGAGCGCGAGGCGTCGAGCGGACTCCTCGTCGCTTCGAAAAAGTAGATCGTCCGGTAGGGTGCTCCGCCGCTTGGCTTTCGGCTGCTCGGGGAGCTCCTCTTGTGCCTCTACATCAGGCTCTGAAACCGCAATGACCGGTGCCGGGTATCGTCGTTCGCCAGTGATGGTGCTACTCCTGAGTCGACTAGGACTAGTATGGGTCGAGCGACCGCGTCAACCGCTCAGGGGCGGAGACCCGTGACAAAACGGGCCGCTACCTCCCTCTTTGTTTTGCGGGGCGTCCCCGGGAGGATTCGAACCTCCGGCCTTCGGTTTAGGAAACCACTGCTCTATCCGACTGAGCTACGAGGACTTAGGTGGCGGCGTATAGCATGTGATTCGCCGCGCATCACGAGGCGAAAACCGGTATCCAGTTCACTTCTTCGCCCGTACGCGCTATAGGAACCCCCGTACGGAATGCGGACCCTTGTCTTAGACCAGGGCTATCAGCCCCACCGAATCATCAGTTGGCAGCGCGCCGTCTGCATGATTTTCGATGGCAAGGTCGAGGTCGTCGAAGAATACGACGAAGACGTCCGTTCGGTCAGCATCACCATCAAGATGCCAGCCGTCGTTCGGCTCTTGCGTCACATCGTGGGTCGCAAACGTGCGATCAAGTTCTCCCGGATCAACGTTGCCATGCGCGATGACTTCAAGTGCCAGTACTGCGGCGTCCGTCATCGACTTCGCGGGCTGACGTACGACCACGTGGTTCCCAAATCCCAGGGGGGCAAGACGAACTGGGAGAACATCGTGATGGCCTGTTACGGTTGCAACGAGAAGAAGGGCAATTGCACGCCCCGGCAGGCAGGCCTTCGCCTGCGACGCCCTCCGGTCAAACCCAAGTGGCTGCCCGTGGTTGCATTTCGCGTTGACCCCGCGAGCTCGATTCCCGAGGCCTGGGCAAACTGGGTCTACTGGCACGGCCGTTTGGAGAGCGACCCCTAGCGGTCACCAGCTGCTCGAAGCGCCACCGCCTCCGGAGCTTCCGCCCCCGCCAGAGAAGCCTCCGCCGCCGGACCATCCTCCCCCGCCCGAGGACCAAGAACCGCCCGACGACCAGCTCCCGCCCGACCAGCCGGAGCGCCGCCGTCCTCGGGCTCGCTTTTGCTTCTTGCGTCGCCGGCCGAAAAACGACCAGACGATCGGGGCCGTGATCAACCAGACGGCAACTAAGAAAGGCCCGGCCCCAGGGCTGATCGCCGTGACGCCACCCACGCCGACGAAGGGGATCAGGAACAGGTAGAGGAACCACTGGAACGGATTGGTGCCGACGACCACCAGAACAAACGGGATCAAGAACAGAAGCCAGAGGAGGCCGAACAATCGAGGAGGGAGGTCAGCTTGAGAGCCGCTAGCGCTTGGTGGGGGGAGGGTGCTGGTCCCTCGGATCAAGCCGTCGATCGCTTCGACAGCGCGCTCAATGCCTCCGTCGTAATCACCGGCTCGAAAGCTTGGTCGCAGGATTTGATCGAGGATTCGCCTGGAGAGCACGTCGCTGAGCACCGGTTCGAGGCCGTAGCCCACCTCGAGCCTCATCTTTCGGTCGTTCTTCGCGATCAGCAGCAGTGCGCCGTCATCAGGGTCGGCCCGTCCCAGTCCCCAAGTCTCGAAAACCCGGAGAGCGTAGTCGTCGAGCGGTTCCCCTTGAAGACTATCCAGCGTGAGCACGACGACCTGAGCGCCTTTGTCCTGCTCGAGCCTTGCCAGGAGGTCGCCGATCCGCGACTCGGCCGCGGGCGAAATCAAATCCGCGTAGTCGTTCACCCGATCGCTCAGCTCGGGGACAGCCAACGCGAACGCTTTGACGGCGAACGCGCAAAGCAAGAACACCGCGAGGACTGCGCGCGTTCTACTCACGACGAAACCTCGGTGTGTCGGAGATCTCGTTTTCTGAATCGGCCGGGTGGACGCCGTGTGTCTCCAGAAGGTCGGCGCAGCGTTCGACGGCGCGGACTAGGGCCAAAGTGGGCGTTCCACGCCGTATACCGAGGGCCAGCTCGCCCGAAATCCCGTCCCAGGCGTCGTCGGCAACGCGCTCGTCGATTCCGTCGTCGGCGAGCACCAAGACTCGATGCTCAAACAAAGCGACGAAGATCAGGACCCCGGTGCGTTCGCGGGTGGCGAACACCTGTTCCTCCAGGAAAGCCTCGGCCGCCCGGCCGTCGACGCGGCTGCCAAGAGCCTCTTCCCCGATCAGCCTTCGGGCGACCGCATCGAACCGGCTCGCAATCCAACCAGCGACCAAGCCGAGCTGAAATCCGATCAGGATCCACAAGTGGTCGGGCGCCCCCCAGCCGCCGAAACGCCAGACAGCGACACTCGCACAGAGCGCGCCCAGAGCGCCGCCGATCAGCGCCCCCTTCCAAGCGACTTCGGGGTGCGGGTCGCAGCGCTCGGCCACGTACACCACGAGCTCGCCGGCGGTCTTTCGTTCCGCCGCCGTCGTCGCAGCCTGGATTGCTTCTCGGTCGGCTTTGGAGAAGAAGGTGTCGATTCGCTGGGCCACGGCGTCCGCTAGAACTCGACCTTGGGAGGCTTGTCTGCTCCTTCGGTGGATTCGAAGTAGGGCTTGTCGCCGAAGCCCATGATATTCGCGAGCAGGATGGTCGGGAACTGCCGGCGGGTCTTGTTGTAGTCCAATGTCGCGTCGTTGAAGCGCTTGCGCTCCACACTAATTCGGTTCTCGGTGCCTTCGATCTGCGCTTGAAGATCGCGGAATGCCTCGGTCGCTTTGAGCTCGGGATAGCGCTCCACTACGACGAGCAAGCGGGACAACGCCGACGACAATTGAGACTGAGCCGCCTCGAACTGCTCGAGCTGTGCGGCGTCCGGCGCTGTTTCGAAATTAACTTGCCCGACTTTGGCGCGTGCCTCCACCACCTGGGTGAGCGTCTCCTGTTCGAACTCCTTCGCGCCTTTCACCGTCGCCACGAGGTTTGGAATCAGATCAGCGCGTCGTTGATAGACGTTCTCGACCTGGCTCCAAGCGTTGACGACGCCTTCGTCGAGCTGGACGAGGCGGTTGTAGCTACCGACCCCGGTTGCCACCAGGATCAGCGCGATCACGACGATCACGCCGCATCCAATCAAGCCCTTGCTCATAGTCCCTCCTCCGTCTCGCGGTCGCGCGAGGATGCGCGCAGACCCCGTACCTGGTCAAGGCCCCCGAGCTTCAGATGTCGATCCGATCGCCGCGGGCCGGCGTGTGAACGGTCGGAAAGCCGCGCTCTTCGAGGAGTGATTTGAGCGTCTCGCGCCCCGGGTCTTCGCCGTGTACGAGGGCGATTTGCCGAAGCGGGCCCGCCGCGCGAACCGCTTCGGCGTATGCAACGAGATCGTCCTGGCCGGCGTGCGCGCTGAAGCCGTTCAGCACGACGACCTCAGCATGGCGTTCTCGCTCGACACCAAAAATTCGAACTCGCGTCCGCTGCTCGACGAGACGGCGCCCGAGTGTGTGTTGCGCCTGCCAGCCGACGATCAGCACCGCGTTCTTTCGATTCTCGATGGTAGCGACCAAATGATGGACGACTCGGCCAAATTCGCACATCCCGCTCGCCGAAATGATAACGCAAGGCTGGTCGCTTCTGTCGATCGCTTTCGAATCTTCCACCGATGACACGTACCGCAGGCCGTCGAAATCAAAAGGGGAGTCGCCTTTGAGCAGACGTTCACGAGTCCGGGTTTCGAAGCATTCCGGATGCATTCGAAAGACGTCGGTGAGCTTCACCGTCAGGGGCGAATCGACATAGACCGGAACATCGGGGAGCCGCCCCTGATCTTTGAGCTTTTTGAGCGAGTAGACCAGCTCCTGGGCGCGTTCGAGCGCAAACGAGGGCACGACCACCTTGCCGCCGCGGCCGATCGTGCGGGCAATGACCTCGTGGAGCCGGTCCTCCATCGCCTCGATCGGGTCGTGGTTCCGATCGCCGTATGTGCTTTCCATGATCAAGCACGACGCACTCGGAGGGACCTCGGGGTCGCGAAGGATGGGCATGTTGTGCCGGCCGAGGTCGCCAGAAAACACCAAACGCCGCTGTTCGCCTACGACATCGACGTCGAGCGCGACCATGGCGCTCCCGAGTACGTGGCCCGCGTCGTAGTAGGTGAGCGTCACACCTTCGGCGATCGCGTGGGGTCGATGATAGGGAACGCCAACCATGAGCTCGAGCGTTCCGACCACGTCCTTCTGGTCGTAGAGCGGTTCAACGAGTTCCATCGCGGCGCCGTTCTTCTGGACCTTTCGGTTGATATAGGCTGCGTCCTGAGCCTGAATCTCCGCCGAGTCTTCCAGCATCGCCGCACAGAGGTCGCGAGTCGCGGGGGTGCAATAGATCGTACCCCGGAAGCCTTGGCGATAGAGACGTGGCAGGGCGCCCGAGTGATCGATGTGGGCATGGGAGAGAACCATCACGTCGATGTCTCTCGCGCGGAAGCCCAGCTCCCGGTTTCGTTCGATGGTCTCCGAGCGGCGCCCTTGGAACAGGCCGCAGTCGAGCAAGATGCGGGCCTTCTCGGTTTGAACGATATGTCTCGAGCCGGTGACGTTGCCACCGACCGCACCCACGAACTCAACTTGCACGCAATACCTTCCTCATGCGGTCGCCGATGAACTCCCGCACGACCGGGTCCTCCGAATCTAGAAACGATTCAGGGGCGCCGGTCGCTGCGACCACACCGTCATGAATGAGGGCGAGGCGATCGCTAATCGCGAACGCGGCCTTGAGGTTGTGGGTCACCACCACCGAGGTCACGTGCAGCCTCTCTTGGAGCCCGAGAAGCAAACGATTCACACGCGTGACGTTAATCGGATCGAGCCCCTCAGCGGGTTCGTCGTAGAAGACAACCTCCGGACGAACCGCCACCGCTCTCGCGAGCGCAACGCGTTTGCGCATGCCGCCCGACAGATCCGACGGGGCCATCGACTCGATCCCCGGCAATGCGACCAAGGCAAGCGTTTCGGACACTCGGACCGCGATTTCTTCCTCGGTCATCGTGGTCTGCTCGCGGAGGGCGTAGGCGACGTTCTCGAACACCGTGAATGAGTCGAACAGTGCTGACTCTTGGAACAACATTCCGATGCGGCGGCGAGTTCGTGTCCACTGTCGTTCGGTCTGCCCTGCGACGTCTTTACCATCGAATCGAATGCTACCTGCGTCGACTTCGATGAGCCCCATCATGGCTTTGAGCAAAATGCTCTTCCCGGAGCCGGACTCTCCAATGATTGTGATCACCTCGCCGGCGATGATGTCGATGTCCAGCCCAGTCAGCACCCGCTCTGGCCCAAACGCCTTCCGCAACCCTCGTACTTCGAACAGTGCCATGTTGCCCGTGCGTCAGCCCTTGGCCGCCCAGGAGTTGCAATAGCCCATGGGGTGGATTGGGCCTTTGACGAGGGTGCATCGCCCGCATTCGTTCTTCTTGCCTGCAAGGAAGAACGCGCAGCGCTCGCAATTCTTGCTTTCGCCGATCGGAGAGAGATCTCGATACTCGAGCTGCGCACGCAACGCCAAGTCTCCCTCACGCAGCCCGCTCACGTCTTCGCAATGAAGCTCCGGCTTGGTGCAGGCGTTGAGCAGGGCGGGCGTCGAGCCGATCACGGCCAAGCGCGCGCCCTGCCGAAGAATCTGGCGTCTCGTAAGGGTATTCTTCCTCATTCCCATCACTCCTGCGCGGAGGCTAGCACGGGCTAGTCCCGGTCAGCGAACGGCGTCCATCAGCTTCAGAAATGCGTCGCTCTCCACCATTCCGGTGATGCGGGAAGCCTCGGAGCCATCGCTGTGGTGAAGGACGACGAGCGGCAGGCCGGGCTGTTCGTACACCTTCAGCAGCGCCCATTTTTCGTCCGTGGCTCGATCGGTGCTCAGGTCTACCCTCACGGTCACGAATCGTTGGGCTTCCAAGACGACTCGGGGATCGCTCAGGACGTCCCGTTCCAGCTCTTGGCACGCTCCGCACCAATCGGCGCCGAAGTCGACGAGCATGGGCCTCGCTTCTGCAACCGCCTGCGCCTTGCCAGCGTCGAAGCTCTCAATCCAGCGAATGTGCGCCCCAGGGGGTAAGGCCTCCGCCCAGCCGACGATTCCAAGAAGGCCCGCCACGCAGGCGGCTACCCCGACCGCTTTTCGAACGCGCGTCCCCCAAGTTTCACTCTTGAACGAGAGATGAATCGCCCCGACGACGACGCCTCCAGCGAGCAGCCCGAGCGCCACGGCAAGCCAATTCTCTTCGCGAACCGCCGGCCGCGGGTACGGGAGAATGCCGCGCAGGTAGTAGAACGCCAGGGCGAGCATCGCGATTCCAAACGCGCTTTTGGTCCACTCGATCCAGTGCCCCGACTTCGGCAACGTGATCGCAAAGGTCCCGACGAACCAGAACAACACGCCGATCCCAATCGCGTAGATGAACAAGGCAAGTGCGCCGAACGCGACATTACCCGTGGTAGCCACCCAGGTCAGCAGGACGGCGAGAACCGGCCCGGTGCAAGGAGCGGCGATGAGCCCATTGACGAAGCCGAGCACGAAAGCGCCGCGCACGCCGAAGCCGCCCGCCTGAGCGAGCCGGTTCTGCAACGCCGAAGGCAGGGCGACGTCGAACAGGCCGAACATGCTGAACGCCATTACCGCGAACAAGGTCGAAAGAGCGCCGAGGACCCAAGGGCTCGTTAGGGCGCTTCCGAATGCGCTACCGGTCAGCGCCGACACGACCCCGAGCGGAGTGAAGAGCGCCGCGATACCCAGGACAAAGGCGCTCGAGAGCATCGCTGCCCTGGCGCGGCTTTCCGCTTGCCTCGCGCCGAAGACGCTCACCGTGATCGCGATCATGGGGTAGACGCAGGGGGTCAGTGAGGTGGCCAGACCCGCGAGGAAGACGAAACCCAGGGCGCCCAGGTAGCGACCGTCCAGGAGCGCCGTCGAAAAGGGCGCGGTCAGCTCGCTCAGGCTGTCGGCGGACGCATGCGCCTCCGCGACCCAAGCCGCGACAAATCCAAGCAAACCGACCCAGGCGCTCCGTCGCACCCTACAACTATGGTGCTCGATTGGTTGACCGTCCACGAACCGGGGACGTAGCCTTTCAGCAGGGATCACTTTGCCGCTACTTTTCCTTCTGCTCATCGCCATTGCCACCGGGGCGCTTTCGGCTCACGCCGGCCGGGACGAGCTCAGGCAAAGCTCGGACCCAATTTGGCGGATGGAGACCTTCCTCGCCTACGCGCTCTTCGTCGCCTTCGTCCTCTTGCCAACCGTAATCTACTTCTATGTATTTCACGGCGATTGGTTTCTTTTCTACTGGGTCGACACCGCTCGTGCCCCCTGGTTCTGGGGCCTGCTAGGGGTACTGCTGTTGCTGGGCGCTGCGTCGCTCGGATTCCGGCTCGGACTGGCGCTCTCGCGATCTTCGCGTGATCTGGCAGCCCGACGGATCGCCGCCGGCACGATCTTCATCGCCTTGGCAATATGGCCACTCGCGTGGAGCCGCGTGTCCGTCGTCGGTTCCTACCGTCAATTCAGTCGGGACTACGGGCTCATCGCTTTCTTCGCGAGCCCCGCGTTCTATTCAGGAGTCGCCATGGCGCTGGTCATCGTCCTGGCCTTCGGGTGGTTGATTTACCGGGTCGACCAGCACACCCGCGACAGCGTCTGATCCGACCGCGGCGATCTCAGCGTGGGGGAATCATTCCCATGTGTTCCCGCAAGAACATCGCTGGCGGTGATGACCAAAACTTCAGAGCATCGATGTACGTTGGATGACTGTCGAAGGTTTCGCCCTCGGCTTCTCGCTCCGGCGCAATTCGGCTCCGCACGTCTTGAACGAGCGGCTCGAGGTCATCGCAGAGAAGCAACGCAGCGCGGATCGCGGTCCGTTGTGCGGCGTGGACCCAGCGGTCGAATTTCACTCGTTTGGCCTGGGAATAAGCTAGGGCAGCATCGCGTACCAATTTGCGGTCACGCCGCGGAATCGCCCGCTGCAACCTTCGGGTTTGTTCGTTTAAGAACTCCTCGCTGGTCAGGCCCGAGCCAAACTCCGGTTTTACGATCCGCGCGGCCGACGCGAGCAAGACATCTAGCTCGCGGGGCGTGAGCTTGTCGATCGCATGGTAGCCCCGGGCGATTTGTGTCATCGGCTGAGCGAGCATGAACGTCTGGGTCTGCGGGTCTTTCTCCATGATGGTCGCGGGCACCAGCATGGCAGGGTGAGGGCCGAACTCGATCGTGATGCCGCGGTTTCGTACACGGTGCAGGAACAAATCGAAACTCCGAATATCGAGCGCAGCGGCGAGATGGTTTGCGATCTCCCGAAGCGGATGGTTGGCTTCGGTCGGCAGGCGGTCTCGCGTCGCAAGCCCGTAACTTTGGAGGTCTGGGGGGTAGATCTTGGCGAGCGCTGGGCTCAGGGCGGCGAGAAGAGCACCTGCCGCAGCGTCCTCTGCACGTGGCGTACCCAGTTGTTCCAAAATGGAGCCGCGAAGCGACCTCGGTCGAACCATGGCCGGCCAGGGTTCGACGGCGGAGATCCGCGCGTCGTCCTGCTCATCGTTCGCCCCCATCTGAAGCAGGGGCAGGCTTGCGATTCGCGCTTCTCTCGCCCGACCGCCCGCTTGATAGGTAATCGCAAGCTCGCGCCAGATCTCCTCGCGCAGCGGTTCCTCTGCGAGCACGGCTTGGAGCTGTTCGACCGCCTCGGCGTATTCTTCTCGAGCGCGGAGCCGCGCCGCGAGCTCGCGTCGAACGTCAGCATTTCCGGCACCCTCTTCGAGCCCGCCGCGAAGTGCTTCGATGGCGGCATGCTCGTCCCGGCAGTGGTCTGATAGGACGCGGGCGACTTCGAGAGTGGCGATCACCCGGCCCAGCTCATCGTCCCCTCGATACTCGCCCAGGGCGTCCGCGTAGGCCCGCCAGTCGCCCGGGCTCGTGCAGAGCGATTCGAGGGTCCGCGTCGCGTCACTCCCCGGCCCTTCCAGAACGACTGCGCGATGGAGCGCGACCTTCGCATTCTCCGAGTTGCCGGTCGCGTGCTCGAGCTGGCCGAGACGAACGAGTGCGTCTCCCCGGTCGCGCCCCTCGCTCGTGTCGAGCAGGTGTCGCGTGACCTCGAGGGCCTGCGGCAGTTGCCCTAGCGCTTCGTGAATCAAGGAGAGCTCTTGTAGCGCCGCGGGGTCACCCGGTTCCGTCGTCAGAGCGGCTTCAACGTGTCGAAGAGCCTTGTCAGGCATGTTCAAACGCTCGCGATACAGACCGGCAAGGTCGAGCACGACCCTCCGCGAGCGGCTGTTCCCTGGGGCCGCGGCGAGCAGTTGCTCCATCGTGGCCGCCGCCTCGTGCCAAGATTGATTGGCCGCGAAGTGCCGTGCGAGGCGGTCCAATGCATCGAGATTGCGAGGCTCGACTTTCAGAACGCGTTGCAGCGTTCGGATGGCGGCGGGCAGCTCCTCGAGCTCGGTGCTCTGCACTCGCGCAACCGCCAGCCAGAGCGTGCTCGCCCGGTCCACCGATCGCGCGCTCGAAGCGGCCTGGGAAAGCCGGTCCACGAGCGACGACCACGCGGCGTCGATCGTGAGCACGTCCACGAGACCGTCGGCAGCCTCCGTGGAATCGGGCCAGAGCTCGAGCGCTTGCTCGAAGTCGCGTCTCGCTCCGTCGTGGTCTCCGATGCGCTCCAAACGAACCAGTGCACTTTGCACGTAGAGTTCCGAAGCGGCTTTGGCATCGCGTTCGGCGTCCGCTTCCCGTCGGAGCGCGTCGACCAGTGCGGTTGGATCGTCGGTTTCCTCTGCGACCCGGGTGAGTCCGCGAGCTGCGCCGATGTGATAAGGGTCTGCAATGGAGGCTGCGCGAAACTGCTCGATTGCTTGCGTGTCTTCTTGCCCTTCGACCCGTTCAGCGAGGCGCGCGCGGTGGGCAGCCGCGACCGACGGATCCTGCGCCGAGCGCGCAATCAAGGAGTCCACTTCGCGCAGGAGCTCGGCGTCGCTGCGACCCAAGGCCAAGCGTTCGAGCTCGAGCAGAGCCCCCAAGTCCGAAGGAGCAACCTCGAGGACGCGCCGATAGGCTCCCACGATATCGTCGTAGTCGCCGAGCCCCTGGTGCTCGAGGAGCCGAGCGAGCTCGTACAGAGCGGCAACTCTCCCGCTCGGGTCTTCGAGCACTTCGGCTTGCGTCGAATACACAGCGCAAAGCGATTCCCATGCGCCAACCTGCCGGTGCAGTTGCTCTAGGGCAAGCAGGGCTCCGAGATGGGCCTGGTCGATTTCCAGCACCTGCTCCCACGCTTGAATCGCTTGTCGGTGCTTGTCTTGACGCTCCAAGACCTGCGCTCTCCGCGCGAACAGGGCGATACGTTGCGTAGGATCCTCGCTGAGCTTCAGCTCGCGTTCCAAGTCGGAAAGCAGATGCGTCCAGTCGTGTTCTTCGGCTCGAACTCGTGCCAGAACATCGACCGCGGGTCGGTAGCTCGCATCCGCATTGATCGCGGATTCGTACGCGGTCATCGCTTTCGTTCTGTCCTCCAGGTGCTCCTCGTAGACCTGGCCGAGCAAGAATGCTGCTCGCGCTCGGATCCGAACGGCGCTCGAGTTGCGAAGCTGAAGCTCCAGAACATCGACCAAATCCGCCCAATCGCCTCGCTCCCGAAGCTGCCGTGCGAGCTCTTGAAGCGAAGGCGCATGGGAGGGGTCGACCTTGATCGCGTCGCGGTGATATCGGAGGGCGTCATCGTCGCTTCCCAAGCGATCGCGAGAGATCTCGGCCATTTTCTGAAGTAGGGCCACTCGGCGGTGCTTACTCGGAGCGAGCCTGAGCTCCTGACCGTAGACTTCGAGCAAGTCGTTCCAACGCCCCGCCGCGTAGTAAAGACGCCCCAGGCTAGCCAGGGTCGAAACGTGACGGGGGTCTTTGTCGAGCGCGCGGCGGTACCGGGCGATGGCGGCATCGCGGTCATCCAGGTGCTCGTCGAGCACCTCTCCCGCCCGGTGCAAGAGAGCGACCAATCGGTCCCGCTCGACAGTGAGCTCGATTTCATAGTCGAGCGCCTCTAGAAGCTCCCGCGGCCGGTGCGCCCGGGCAGCGGACCGCTGCCACGCTTGGACCGCGGTGAGGTGCGCTGAATCCTGTTGCAAGACCCGCTTGTACGTTTGAGCAGCCAGCGCAGGTTCGTCGAGCGCGTCCTCGTAGATTTGCGCGATCTTGAGGAGGTACGACACCGCTCTCGAACCGCTCGCTCGATCCAAGGCATCTTCGTAAAGCTGAATTAGCTCCTTGGGCTTGTGAACGTCTGAAAGTAGCCGCGCCAGAGCCTTGAATGCCGTGGGGTGGTCCGGCATCGCATTGAGCGAGCGTTGATACTGCTCGATCGCATCGTCGATCGCATTGAGCCTGGTTTCGTAGATCTCGGCTGCGCGTGCATGGGAATCCGCCCTCCGCTCCGCGTCGGTCGTGTACCGTGCTTCTTGAAGACACATATCGACCAGCTTCGGCCAGGCACCGCGAACTCGGTACAGCAAGCTCAGTGCTTGCAGGCTCGAGAGCGACGTAGGGTCGAGCTCCACCGCTCGCTCGTGCCAGCTGATGGCCTGATCCACATCACGAAGCTCCTCTTCGTACAGACGAGCGATCCGTTGCGTATAGGTCAGCCTCTCTGCTTCGTCCTCGGTCGCCTCTGTAAGCGCTTCCAGTGTTTCGACGAGGGCTTGGAGTCGCTGTCCCGATTCGTAGTGGCGGGCGAGCTCGCCGAGGATCAGCGGATCGCCCTGCTGAAGGCTTCGCGCCTGCTCGAGCGCCTGGATCGCATCATCCCGATTCCCCAGGAGCTCTGCGTGGATGCGCGCCGCGCGGTAGAGAGACGACGCCTTCAGCTCGGGTTCAGCCGCCAACTGCGCCTCCGCCTCGAGCGTGCGTATCAGGTCCCGCCAGCGCCGTTGCCCATAGTACAGCCGTTTCAGCGCTTGCACCGCGATGACGGCATTCGGGTCGAGTTGAAACGCCGTCTCGTAGAGCTCCGCCGCTTGCTCGGGACGCTGTTGCCGGCTTTCGAGCAACTGCGCCCGCCGGATGATCAGCGCCGCGCGGTGTGCGTCATCGGACGTGGCCGCGTTGGCGAGCTCCGCAAGATTACGATCGACGTCCGGCCAAAGTTGTTTGGCGAACGATCGCTGTTCGGTCGCTCGTAGAATCGCGGCGTGCGAGCGGTCCAATGCACGCGCCGTATGATAGGCTTCCTCCGCCGCTTCTCGATTGCCCAGTACGTCTTCGAGCAGACGCCCTTTTAAGAGGTACAGCGTCGCCTTGTCGCTCGGCCTACGCGTGACGCGCGCCTCGGAGTCGAAGAGCGGAAGCGCCTCGGTGAACATTCGGCCGCCGAGAAGGAGGCGGCGCGTGGCGCGAATCGCGGGGACGTAGTCCGGCGCGCGCTCCAAAGTCGCCTGGTAGTATTCGAGGGCGCGTCGCGTATCCTTGAGCGTTCCTTCGCAGCTGCGCGCCATCTCGAAGTACAAACGGGCCGCGCGCCGAACGTCAGGCTGTTGGTCCAGCTCGCGCTCGCACTCTGTGATCCAATCGCGCGCGCGCCGCGCGCGGTCCGCGTCAGACAGTCCGGATCGTTGCGCCCCGCGCTGCCCCGTAGCGTGGGGAAGGGCGGGGGGAACCGCTGACCTAGGCTCGTCGACCAGGTCGTCTTGGCCCAACGCCTGCGTCGCCTCACGGCGAAATCCCGTGTCGTCCCCATCCTCCAGCACCATGGTGGCTTACATGCTACTCCCGCGGAGCCAAGATCGCATCGGCCCTGAGGGGTGGAGGGGCACCCTGCATCTGAGCAGGTGTCCTAGGCGGCAGGAGCCAGGTCTTTCAGCTCTGTTGCGAGCTTCTTCTTCGCCCTGGCCTCGAGCTGCCGGGCGCGCTCACGGCTGACCCCGAGCTCGCGTCCGAGCGCGGCGAGCGAGGCAGAATCGTCGCTGAGAATGCGCTTCTCTACGATGAGGCGCTCTCGATCGTCGAGCACCGAAAGCGCGCCCGCAAGACGCAGCTGAATCCCGCTCTGTCGGCGCTGACGAGCGACGATCTGGTCCTGCGGTTCGGCAGAGCCGGGCAGGAGCTCGACGAGAGTTGAGTCCGAATCATGGTAAGCCGGCGCATCGAGCGAGATTTCGCGCTGATCGAGGCGGCGCAAGAGCTCCGTCATTTTCGCAGGAGTCGTGTCGAAATCGGATGCAAGCGTCGCGATCAGCTCTTCAGGATCGGCGATGATGTTGGACAAACGCGCTCTCTCGCGGCGAAGACGGAAGAACAGCTTTGACCGGAACGGCCCAGAGCCGGCGCCGATCATCGTGCTGGACCGCACGACCGCCTCCAGGACAAAAGCGCGAATCCAGTAGCCCGCGTAGGTCACGAAGCGAGTCCCGCGATGCGGATCGAACTTTCGCACGGCGGTCACCAGGCCCACGCTCCCCTCTGCAATCAGGTCGCCCAGTGTCACCCCGTAGCGGCGGTACTGAAGGGCTATCGCGACGACGTAGCGTAGGTTGGCTTCGACGAGGCGATCGGTCGCCTCTTGGTCCCCTTCGCCGGCGCGGAGGGCGAGCTCGTGCTCGGCCTCACGGGAGAGCTTGGGGATGGCCCGGACTTGCTGGATGTAGCGATCGAGAGATGCGGATGACTGCATGATGACTCCTGTATGCGCTTCCTGTCGTTACGTTACGTCACTGTCGAGCCGGAGCACTGTCCATGTGGTGTCCAACTAGCTAAGACGAAACTTAGACAAAACTGAGACAGACGCAAGTAAATAATGAGGCAGAAGTTGCCCCGCGGCGACATCAGTCTGAAATTACAGGGGAATCAGGTGGCGAAACTGGAGCCGCATCCGCAGGTTTGGCTTGCCTGTGGGTTCTGAAACTTGAAACCGGCGCCCTGCAGGCCCTCGACATAATCGATTTCGGTGCCTTCGACGTACTGCGCACTCATCATGTCGACGTAAATCGGAATCCCGTGCGAGTTGAAGGTCTGATCCAAATCGGATGTTTCGTTCTCGAAGAACAAATCATACGAAAAACCCGCACAACCGCCGCCGATCACCCTCACCCGAAGCCCCTGTTCAACCAGGCCCTCGGCGTCTCGGATTTCTTTGACTTTGTCTGCAGCTCGGGGGGTCAGGGTCAGCATAGGGCTCCTTTGGCCACAACTATAAGGTCGGAGTGCGAATCGCGCCAGCGCCGGACGTTCCGTAGCGTCATCTTGGCTCTGCGCGGACCCCCGGCCCGGTTTCCACCGCGCCGAGCGCTCTCGCGGGCAGACCGGCAATCTCGAAGCCTTCTGGTCGTTCCGATTCGTGTCCTCGCTTTAGAAAGCCGAGGGCCCGCACGCCGTCTGGACCGACCGCGGCGGACGTGACCTCGCCAACGACCGAACCATTCAGGGTGATGGAGGTCTTCGCTGACGGCGCCACGGAGCCTTCAACTGCCCAACGCCAAAGGACCTTGGGGGCCTTGCCGCGGTTCTCCAGCATCACGACAGTCTCTTGTCCGATGTAGCACCCCTTGTTGAAAGAGACGGCGATTGGGCTCAGGCCGCTCTCCTGGGGGTAGGTCCAAGCGCCGAAATCCACACCGAAGCGAGGCCTTCCGTAAAGGACATGAGCCCGTGCCCAGGCCTCACTGCCGACGGCGCCGCCGCCAAGCTCTTGACCGCGCGCGATCAGGCTCGTCCGCTCCGATTCGAGCTCCGCGTCCGTGACTACCCATTGCCGACCGCCTTGGCCGAGCCGGTCGGCAGGCCATCCGTCGGCCCGTAGCTCGTTCGAACGAGGGCCCTGGGCTGCGACGACGTGGAGGCGGTTTTGGTGCTCGAGATCGACGTCCTCCATGATGATGTAGCGATCGAGGCGTTCGAGAAGAGCGTCGACCTGTGCGGCAGGGACATCGAGCCAAAGCTCGCCTTCTCGAACGAGCGCATACACATCCGCGAGAATTCGCCCCTTCAAGGTCAGGACGAAGCCGTATACCGAGCTCCCAGGCTCGACGTGCTCGAGCTGGTTGGTGATTTGGCCCTGCAACCACTCGCGCGCGTCGTCCCCGCCCACCGAAATGATCGCGCGGTCGTCGAGTGCAAGAACCCCCACGGAATCTTCCAACCAATCAAGCTCGTTTGCCTGGGCCATCAGGCCAGTCTTGGGGCGCGGGCCGCGCGCAGGCAAGCACCGGGCTCAGCCATCGACCCGCTCGATGCGGGCGGCGTGAAGAGCACGCAGGCCGGCCTGGGTCCGCACTAGGGCCGCGCCGTCATGATCGATGCCCTCGAAGATCCCCTCGCCTCCCTCGAATCGGATTCGTTCGCCAAGAAGCGCAAGGCTTGGCCGAAGGGCGTCCACCACCGCGGCTGCGCCATCCTCGACGAGCCGATTTACCCAGCGCTCCATGTGTAACAGGACGGCGGCCAACACTTCTGCACGGTCCAAGAGTTGCTGGCCCGGCGCTTCGGCGCGCAGTGACGTGGCGACGCCCTCGAGCTCGTCCGGCCATTGCATGCGGTTCACATTGAGCCCTATGCCGATGATGACCGAATCGATGCGTATCCCAAGCGTCCGGCTTTCGACGAGAATGCCGGCGCACTTGCGTTGCTCGATCCAGATGTCGTTCGGCCATTTCACCTGGACGGCCCGGCCGTGCACGAAGCTGGCCGCCGCGTCGCGAACCCCGAGCCCGCTCGCAAGCGTCACCAATGCAGTCGAGGCGGGTTCGACCGGGGGGCGGGCGACCACGGAAAAATAGAGGTCGGAGCGCGGCGGCGAGTCCCACTGCCGCCCGTGCGCGCCACGCCCACGAGTTTGTTGGTCGGCAAGCACTACATGGCCGTCCCGTGCACCGTCCGCAGCTGCGGAAGACGCATCGTCCATCGTGGAGGCGGTGCTCTCTTTGATGGTCAACGACCGGCCCCAGCCACCACGGATCAACTCGCCGAGCCGCTCGGGCTGCAGATCCTCGACCATCGGCTAGCTCCAGTCCAAGCCGAGATCGCAGGCTGGCGACGAGTGAGTGAGGGCGCCGACGCTAATGACATCGACTCCGAGTGCGCCGAGGCGAGCGACGCGATCGAGGGTGATCCCGCCCGACACTTCGACGAGCGCCCGGCCACCTACGAGGGTCAGCGCGTCACCCACTTGCTCGTCGTCGAAATTATCCAGCATCACGATGTCGGCTCCCGCGGCCAGCGCTTCTTGCAACTGCCCCGGCGTGTCGACCTCGCATTCGATGCGGCAGGTGTGTGGCGCATAGGCTCGCGCCCGCTCAATCGCGTGACCGACGCCGCCGGCCGCGGCGATGTGGTTGTCCTTGATCAGGACTGCAGCACCCAAATCTTCCCGGTGGTTGTAGCCACCGCCGCAGCGAACCGCATAGCGTTCGAAGGCACGGAGGCCGGGGGTGGTCTTTCGGGTGTCGGTGATTCGGGTCGACGAGCCCTCGGGCAAGGCGTCGACGAAACGCTTCGCCATCGTCGATACGCCGGTGAGGCGTTGCATGAAATTGAGCGCGACCCGCTCGCCGAGCAGAATCGAGGTGGCGGGTCCGGAAATCGTGGCAAGCTTCTTGCCCTCTCCGCAGGGATCGCCGTCGTCTACGTGCCTCTCGACATCGACGAGAAGGTCGACCTGCGCATACACCTCATCGAGAATCGGAAGCCCACAAACGACGACGGGCTCGCGGCAGTTGAGCTCGGCCGTACCTATCGTGGTCGATTCGACACATGCCTCGCTGGTCAGATCTCCGCGGTCGATGTCTTCGGAAAGCGCGCGACGAACCGTTTCCGTGAGAATGGGGGGAGCGGGCGGAGTGACCTGCATACCGCAGTTATAGCCAACTCCGCGTCAGAATCTCGGAATAAAGGTTGCTCATCGCATGGAGAGCGAGCGCTGCACCGATTCCGCCGCGCCATCCGCGCGTCCATCCGAAGAGAAGAGCGGGAAAGAAAACCGCGAGGCGCGCAGGGTGGGGGTCGACGATGAAATGGATCGCCGCAAACAGGATTGCCTGAAGCACCCATGCGCGTGGCGCGAGCTTCACCCCCAGCACGCGCAGTCGAAGCTCTTCGAGGTCGCTCAATGCCGTCTGGAGGTAGCCGCGAAAGAACGCCTCTTCGGGCAAGGCGACCACGATCAGCTGCGCCAGCACGAAGCTCGTCGCATTGGGCGGGAGTGTGAGCGTGAAAGCTCCGGCAGGCTCAGTCCACCAGTAGAAGCCGGCCGCGTATATCGGAAAGACGACCGCTGCGATTCCAAGCGAGACTCCGAGCTCCGTGGCCGCGATGGGCAGCGCGTCGTGAATCGCGCGACCGAGGTCGAAAAGCCCGAGCGGTCCCGCTGCTCGATCGTCCTGCGGCGATTCGAGGAGACCCCCGAGCGCAACGCCGAAGTGTGAAGGGTCGTTTCGTGTGAGCCGGATCGCCGTCAGCAGAAAGATCGCGGCGACCACGAGATGGACGTACTGCCCTACGACTGCGATCGAATCGAGCCGGGTGACCGCAAAGACCGACGCGCAGACCAAGGCATAGACCCAAAGGATTCGCCGGAGTGGTGCACGAGTCGAAGCCATCGCGCCACAACTACAGCGGCCCGCGGCGCTTGCCAAGAACCAGACGAAGCCTACACTGCCCTCACTTCGCAAGGACGGCGAGCATGGGCGAGACGCGGCGGTGATTTCCGAAGACAAGATTGCTGAGATCCGCGACCGAGCACCCATCGCAGACGTCATCGGCAACTACGTCGCGCTCAAGAAGTCGGGGAACAGCCTCAAGGGCCTTTGCCCCTTCCACAACGAGAAGACTCCGTCCTTCTACGTGCATCCGAGTCGCGGCTTCTACCATTGCTTCGGCTGTAAGGCATCGGGCGACATCTTCTCGTTTCTGATGCACGTGGAGGGGAAGACCTTCCCCGAAGTCGCGCGCGACCTCGCGGAGCAAACCGGAGTTCAGCTGCCTGTGTATGATCCTCAGCGCGAGGCAGAGCACCAGCGCAACAAAAAGCAGTCCGAGCGCCTGGCTTCGTTGATGGAGCAGGCAACCGAGTTCTATTGCGCCCAGCTGCTCGAGCATCCTGATGCCGGCATCGCGCGCCAAGAGCTCTTGGACCGCGGCATCAGCGAAGAGTCCACCGGCAAGTTTCGCTTGGGCTATGCGCCTCACGGTTGGGATTCGCTCGTGAGCTTCCTCGAGCGTGCCGGTGCATCACCTGCCGACGCGGAAGCGGTCGGCCTCATCGTTCCGCGCCGTTCGGGCCGCGGCCACTACGACCGCTTCCGCCACCGGCTGATGTTTCCGATCGCCGATGTTCATGGCAAAGTCGTGGCCTTCAGTGGCCGAGCGCTCGCCCCCGCACCGTCGATGGACGCGCAGAAGGAGCCTCCCGCGAAGTACCTCAACAGCCCGGAGAACCAGCTCTATCACAAGGGCGAGGTTCTCTATGGACTACACGAGGGGCGAGTCGAAATCCGCCGCGAAGCGGCCAGCGTGCTGTGTGAAGGTAATTTCGACCTGGTCGCATTGCACCAAGCAGGCTTTCAGAACGCGGTTGCACCCATGGGCACGGCCTTCACCGAAGCACATGCCAAACTGCTCAAACGCTTCGCGCAGAAGGTCGTCTTGCTCTTCGACGGCGACAAGGCCGGCCGTAAGGCGGTTCGCGAAGCGCATGCAGTCGTGAGCAAAGCCGGGCTCGAAGCGCACGTCGCGACGCTGCCGCAGGGCGCCGACCCCGACAGCTTCCTCCGAGAGCAGGGAGAGGAGTCTTTGCGAATTCGAATCGTGAGCGCACCCACCATAATCGAATATTTAATCGACGACTCGGCCGCCAACTCGGAATCGAACCCGCACGCCAAGGCCGAGTCGATCGCCAAACTTGGTCCGATTCTTGCCAAGGTTGAAAGCCCGATCGCACGCGGTCTTTATGTCGAACGCGTTGCCCGCAAATTTGGGATCGCGGACCTAGGTTTGGTGCGTCGCGAGTTGCGCCGCGGACTGGGTCGACCGACCGATCGAAGCATTGCTCGTCGTGACGCAGTGCAGCAGCCGATTGCAACGCGAGTGTCGGAGTTACAGTTGAAGTTGATTTCGCTGCTCATCGATCAGCCGACCTTGGTTCATCATGAAGGGGTCGACAAGCTTCCGAAGCTTTTGACGAGTCCTGATCTTCGCGCCATCTTTGATTCTATCTTGCAGATGGTGGATAGGCAGGGATCGCTCGATGTCACGGTATTGCTCGACGAGTTGACCGACAATCAGCTCAGGCCGTGGTTGGAAGCGAAGTTGGCGGTGCAGGAGCACGGCCTCGAGGAAGCACGTCGAATTCTCGACGATGGCCTTCCGCTTCTCGAACGAAAAAACATCGAACACGAGCTGCCCCGATTGCAACAGCGCATCGTCGACGCGCGCCGCGTTGGCGACGAAGTACTTGCGGCAGGGCTCACTCGAGAGTTTGTGGAGCTGACGCGCAGCGCACACAAGCTCAAGTCGAATATCAAGCAGAGGTGAAGATGGCGAGCAAGAGCTCAGTACGTACCGAGGAATCGACTTCATCCAAGTTCGACTCTGAACCCGTGTCGCGCGTAGTTCCAAAGCTCAAAGGGCGCGAGCGCAAGGAAGTGCAGGTGCTCTTGGAGCGCGGCAGGATGCAGGGGCATTTGACGTATGACGAGCTGAACGAGGCGCTGCCACCGGATATGGTGACGTCTGATCAAATCGACGATCTGATGGTTTGGCTCAAGAGCGAAGACATCGATGTGGTCGATGGCGCGCCTGAAGGACAGAGCCGAACGAGCGAGGTTCCCGTTGCCGCGACGCGGAGTGCCGCGCGCCGCACCTCCACGATTCCACCTCCTGCCGATGACAGCTACACCCAGAAGTCGAACGACCCCGTCCGGATGTACCTGCGGAAAATGGGCTCTGTTTCGCTGCTCACGCGCGAGGGCGAAGTCGAAATCGCAAAGCGCATCGAAGATGGCGAAAGCAAGATTTTCCATGTGATTCTCAATTCCCGCGTGGGCGTGAGCGAGATTCTGGAAATCGGTGAGACCCTGCGAAAGGGCAGGCTTCGCATCAAGGACGTGGTCCGCGATCTGGACAAAGAAGAGGAAGTCGACTTCGAGGCCGCGAAGGTTCGCGCCCTCAAGGTCTTCGACAAGGTCAAGCGCATCGAGGCATCGATGACGAAAGTTCGCGGTGAGCTCGAGAGCAGGCAGAAGGTGTCCGACCGGAGCAAGAAGCAGCACACGGCGCAGCTCGTAAAGCATCTCGAGGACCGGATCTCGCTTCTCCGGGAGCTCAACCTCACCAAGAAACAGATCGATCGCGTCGTCGCTGCGATCAAGGGTTACACGCGCCGCGTCGAGCGGGCCGAGCGAGAGATCAACGAAGCCGAAGCCCGCGTAGGTGGGCTCCAGTTCAAAGACATGAAGCGCGTAGTGCGCGACATGCAAGAGAGCAAAGCCGTCGAGAAACGATTTCATCGAAAGTACGGATCGGAAGAGCAGATTCTTCTTTCTGAGGAACACATCCGTGATGCCCAGAATTCCATCGTCGATGTCGAAGAAGCCATGGGGCAGCCCGTTGAACGATTGCGCGAAACGTATCGGGCTCTTGCTGAAGGTGAGCGCCAATCTGAGCGGGCGAAGGCCGAGCTGGTGGAAGCCAACCTCCGTCTCGTCGTCTCGATTGCCAAGAAGTACACGAACCGCGGCTTGCAGTTCCTCGATCTGATTCAGGAAGGCAACATCGGCTTGATGAAGGCCGTAGACAAGTTCGAGTACCGGCGGGGCTACAAATTCTCGACCTACGCGACCTGGTGGATCCGTCAGGCCATTACCCGGGCCATCGCAGATCAGGCCCGAACGATCCGAATTCCGGTCCACATGATCGAGACCATCAACAAGCTGATTCGGACCTCGCGCTACTTGGTGCAGGAGCTCGGCCGGGAGCCCGATCCAGAGGAGATCGCCGAGCGGATGGAGATGCCGCTCGAGAAGGTCCGGAAGGTTTTGAAAATCGCCAAAGAGCCGATCAGCCTCGAGACCCCAATCGGCGAAGAGGAAGACAGCCACCTCGGCGATTTCATCGAAGACAAAAACGCGGTCTCCCCGGTCGAGGCCCTCATCGGCGGCAACCTCGAAGATCAGACCCGCCGCGACCTCAA
>JABDJF010000523.1 GCA_013002645.1 Myxococcales bacterium | reverse complement strand
GCGCATGGCCAAGACCGTCCTGCAGGCGTTGCCCGAACGATCCGACTTCGACAGCAAAGAGATCGAAGACGTAATCCTCGGCTGCGTCGAACCCGTCGGGGAGCAGGGCGCCAACGTCGGTCGAATGGCTGCTTTGATTTCGGGATACGACGACAGCGTACCCGGCGTGCAGCTCAATCGATTTTGTTCCTCCGGACTCGAAGCCGTGAACATCGCGGCCGCCAAGGTGAAAGCCGGCGATGTCGATCTCGTCGTCGGTGGCGGAATGGAAAGCATGAGCCGGATTTCAATGGGTGCCGCAGGAGGCGCCTGGTCGACCGACCCGGAGCTCGCATGGGAAACGTCGTTCGTGCCTCAGGGCATTGGCGCCGACCTGATCGCGACCAAGTGTGGGTACAGCCGTCTGGACGTCGACTCCTTCGCGGTGGAGAGCCAACGACGCGCGGCCATCGCATGGGAAAGCGACCATTTCGCCAAGTCGATCGTTGCAGTGCAAGACTGCATCGGTGTCACGATGCTCGAGCAAGATGAGCACATGCGACCGGGCACGACCCTCGAAGACCTTTCGCAGCTCAAACCGAGCTTCGAGATGATGGGCCGAAACTTTGGCTTCGATGCGGTTGCGATTCAGAAGCACCCGGACATCGAGCAGATCCACCACGTCCATCATGCGGGTAACTCGTCGGGCATCGTCGACGGCGCCTCGGCGGTCTTGCTCGGCAGCTGGGATGCTGGAAAACGCCTCGGACTAGAGCCGAGGGCGAGGGTCGTGAAGTCCGCCACCGTCGGCAGCGAGCCTTGCATCATGCTCACCGGTCCGATGCCCGCCTCCCGGAAGGCGCTCACGAAAGCCGGCATGCAAACCTCCGACATCGACCTTTGGGAGGTCAACGAGGCGTTTTCCGCGGTCTGTCTTCTCTTCATGGAGGAGATGGGAATCGACCATTCGGTGACCAACGTGAACGGCGGCGCCATAGCCTTCGGGCATCCCTTGGGCGCCACAGGCGCGATGCTCCTCGGAACCATGGTCGACGAGCTGGAGCGGCGCGACCTCGGCACCGCCCTGATCACGTTGTGCGTCGGCGCCGGCATGGGCACCTCAACCATCATCGAGCGGGTTTAGGGCCATGGCGATCATCGACTATCGAGTGGAAGACGGAGCGGCAATCCTCAACTGGGACGACGAGGACCGTCCGACGAACGTGCTCAGCGGCGATGCGCTCGCCGAGCTGCACGCCGCGGTTGAGAAAGCCGTCGCGAACGACGAGGTGAAGGGCATCATTGTCACGTCTGGCAAACAGGGCGTCTTCGTCGCCGGCGGAGATCTCCAGCAAATCGAATCGCTGGGCTCCGGGCCGATCGATGCGGCCGATCTCTCGAAGCGCACCGGCGCGGTTCTCGATCAGCTTCGACGAATGGAGACCTGCGGCAAACCTGTGGTCGCTGCGCTCAACGGCGTCACGCTCGGCGGCGGCTATGAGATCGCGCTCGCCTGTCATCGCAGGATTCTGGTCGATCGGCGGCACGCGCAGGTTGGTCTACCGGAGGCGGGCCTCGGTTTGATGCCGGGGGCCGGCGGCACGCAGCGTCTTCCTCGCCTGATCGGCGTGCAGAGCGCACTGGGGCTGATCATGCAGGGGAAGCAGCTCGGGCCCGAAAAGGCGCTCGAAAAGGGCCTCGTCGACGAGCTCGTCGAACCGGCGGATTTGATCGCGTCCGCGAAGAAATGGATCCAAGAGGACGGCAACGCGACCCAACCCTGGGACCGAAAGGGCTACGTGGTGCCGGGCGGCGGCGCCGGTTCGGTGGCATTTGCGCAGACTCTGATGGGCTCGAACGCGATGACCCACGCGGCGACCTTCGGAAACATGCCCTCGCAGCAAGCGATCCTGCAGGCTGTCTACGAAGGTCTCAGCCTTCCCATGGAACGGGCCGGCAGGGTCGAGACGCGACAGTTCATTCGTGTCCTTCGAGACCCGACGGCGCGCAGCATGCTGCGTACGCTGTTCTTCAGCCTTCAGGAGTGTCAGAAGGGCGTGCGCAGGCCCAAGGACGTGCCCCGCTTCGACGTGAACAAAGTCGGGATCATCGGCGCCGGCCTGATGGGGCAGGGCATTGCGCACGTTTCTGCAAAGGTGGGGATCGACGTCGTCTTGCTCGATCGGGACTTGGCGGCCGCCGAGCGTGGCAAAGAGAAGGTTGCCCAGACGCTCCAACGACGCCTTGCGAAAGGCCGCACGACTCCCGACCGCGTCGAAGAGATTCTTGGCCGGGTCCACCCGAGCGCCGACTACGAGGATGTCAAGGGCTGCGACGTCGTCGTCGAGGCCGTCTTCGAGGACCGGGACATCAAGGCCCGGGTCACGAAGGCCTCCGACGAACAGCTCGGCGACCAGGCTGTTTTTGCATCCAACACCTCGGGCCTTCCGATCACCGACCTCGCAAGAGCGTCGAGCCGCCCGGCGAATTTCATCGGCCTGCACTTCTTTTCGCCGGTCGAGCGAATGCAGATGGTCGAAATTGTCGTCGGCAAGGACACCTCGCAGACGACGCTAGCGAAGGCCTGGGACTACATTCTCAAGATCAAGAAGGCCGGCATCGTGGTCAACGACAGCCCTGGTTTCTACACGAGCCGTGTCTTCGGCACGTTCATTTCGGAAGGCAATCACCTTCTGGTCGAAGGTGTGAAACCCGCCTTGATCGAGAACGCGGCCAAGGCAGCCGGCATGCCCATGCCACCGCTCGGCATTTCCGACCAAGTCGGGCTCGGCACGATGCACAAGGTCGCCAAGCAGGCCGAGAAGGATGCCCTTGCCGCCGGGAGGAAATGGGAGCCGTCTCCGGCGCAGGCGATCATCGCGTCGCTGATCGAAGATCACGATCGCTGGGGCGCCCAGCCACCTCCAGAAGAAGACGGAACGGCACGCGCCCCAGGCGGGTTCTACGACTACCACGAGTCGGGTAAAAACCTGTGGCCCGAGCTCGGCACGGCAATGAACGCCTGGATCGAGCGCAATGACGAGCAGCCAAGCGCCGAGACCGTGCGGCAGCGCTACTTGTTTACGCAGTGCTTGGAAGCCGCCCGCTGTCTCGAACAGGGGGTCATCACCGACGTCCGCGACGGCGATGTGGGCGTCATCATGGCGGTCGGGTTCCCAGCGTTCACCGGCGGGCCGTTCACGTTCATCGACAATTACGGCCTCTCCGAGTTCGTTCGCGACGCCGACGCGCTCGGCGCCCGGTACGGCGCTCGGTTCGAGCCGCCCAGGCTTCTCCGCGACATGGCCGCCGAGGGCCGCACTTTCTATTCGTAGCGGCGGCGTTGGTCCCTAGCGATAGCCCGCAGCCTGGAGCGCGAACAGGTGGGCGTACTTTCCCTCTTGGCTCATCAGAGTTTCGTGCGTACCGCGCTCGGTCACCTGGCCGCGTTCGAGCACCACGATTTCGTCGGCAATGCGGACCGTCGAGAATCGATGCGAGATCAGAATCACCATCTTGTCTTTGGCGAGGCGGCCGAAGCGCTCGAAGACCGTGGCCTCGGCCTCTGCATCCATCGACGCCGTCGGTTCATCGAGGACCAGGATGTCGGCTTCGTCGCGCATGAAGGCTCGTGAGAGCGCGATCTTTTGCCATTGGCCGAGCGAGAGCTCGTGCCCGTCTTCGAACCAGCGACCGAGCTGTGTCTCGTAGCCCGACGGCAGCCGCTCGATGAACTCGTGGGCCATGCCCTTCTCGGCAGCGGTCTGCCATCGCTCCGGGTCGCTGAAGCCTTGTGCGTCCCCAACCCCGACGTTCTCGCCGGCAACGAGCTGGTAGCGCACGAAGTCCTGAAAGATCACGCCGACCCGATTTCGAAGGACATCGAGACTCCAGGCGTTGAGCTCGAGCCCATCGAGCGTGATCCGGCCTTCGGTCGGCTGGTAGAGCCGGGTCAGCAGCTTGATCAGCGTGGTCTTGCCGGCTCCGTTCTCGCCGACCAGGGCAAGCTTGCGTCCGGGGTGCAGGTGCAGGCTCACATCGCGCAGGGCCGGGGTTTCGACGCCCGGGTAGGTGAAGCTCACGTTCTCGAAGCGAATTCCGTCCCCCGGCTTTGGGCCTTCGGTTGCGGAGCCTCCATCGTCGGGCGACTCGTACTCGAGGTACTCGTAGAGGTTCGAGAGGTAGAGACTGTCTTCGTACATCCCTCCAATGGACGTGAGGATCGAAGCCAAGGCGGACTGCCCCTGCTTGAACACCAAGAGGTACATCGTCATGTCGCCGAGCGTGATGCGCTTGGCGATCGTCTCGATGGCGATCCACGCGTACGCGCCGTAGAAGGCTGCGGTGCTCAACAGGCCGAGCAGAAAACCCCAGGCGCCCCGGCGAAGGGTCAGCGCGCGGTCCTCGACGTACAGCTCACGAAAGATCTCGCGGTACCGCGCGAGAAAGACGGGTCCGAGGTCGAAGAGCTTGACCTCCTTGGCAAAGTCTTCACGGGCGAGCAGCACCTCGAGGTAGTTCTGTTTTCGCGTTTCTGGCGCGCGCCAAGTGAAGAGCCGAAAAGCGTTCGCGGAGAACCGCGTCTCGACGAAGAAGGAAGGAATCGCGGCAACCACCAAAATGGCTAGGGCCCAGACGGAGAGTTGCAGCAGGAGACCGCCGTACGCGATCAGCGAAAAAGAGTGCTGCGCGAGCTGGAAGCTCCGCATCACCAAGCTGAGCGGCCGCTGCGAGGCCTCGCGTCGCGCGCGCGTCATTCGATCGTAGAGCTCCGAGTCCTCGAAGGCGGCCAGATCGAGGGTCAGCGCCTTTTCGAGAATCATCTCGTTGACCCGCTGCCCGAGAAGCGCACGCAGCAGCTGGTTACAGGTACTCAGCCCTCTCTGTGCGCCCGCCATGACCATCACCAGCCCGAGCTCCAGCAAGACCCAGGTCAGCGCGGCCTGCTGGTCTTCCGTCGCACCGGTTTCGGCTGCGAGGACCACGGCATCGACGATCAGCTTTCCCACCCAAGCGGCGGCTGCGGGGATCACGCCGGCGACCAAGCTCAACAGCCCGAGCGCGAAGCTCAAGCCGCGACTGGTTGTCCACACCAGACCGAACCCCTGCTTCAACTGGCGAAACACGCCGAGAAGCTGGGGCCGATCGAGCCGCGGTCGCGCATCCATCCGGCCGAGTCTAGAGCGCCCGTCGCTTCCCGCCATAGCCCGACCGCGGGCTCCGTGTTACCACTCCGCAGGCGCGCTTGGTTTATGAAGGAGCGAGACAAAGGTCCCCGCATTCGAAAGGTTCCCGCCGGGGACAACCGCCAGCGACTGGTTTGCCCAGACTGCGAGTACGTCGCCTACGAGAATCCCAAGGTCGTCGTTGGCGTGGTCGCGACTTGGGAAGACAAGTTGCTGATGTGCAAGCGCGCGATCGCACCACGGCGCGGGTTCTGGACCTTGCCCGCCGGCTTCATGGAGCTCGGGGAGACCCCGGAGGAAGGCGCATCGCGCGAGGCTTGGGAAGAGGCCTGTGCGACGCTCGAGATCATCGACCTTCTCGCGGTGTACAGCCTCCGCCACATCAGCCAGCTTCAGCTCTTCTATCGTGCCCGCCTGGCCTCACCCGACGTATCCGCGGGGATCGAGAGCGAAGAGGTAGGGCTTTTCAGCTTCGATGACCTGCCGGCCGCCGATCTGGCCTTTCCATCGGTCCACTGGGCGATCGAACATTTCCAACGGGTGCGAGACGCCGAGTCGTTCGTGCCGTTTCGGAATCCGCCAGGACACAGCGGTGAGATGAATCGTGGCCGCTGACCCACGGCCGCGTCGCAGCTGACACGCCGTCCCTGCGATGGCTTCGCAAAAACCAGGGAATTTCGATTGGCACGGAGCGTGCTCTGTTCTGCGGCAGGAGGTCCCATGAACATCGAGCCCAAAATTGTCATTCCCTTTCTCGTCGCCCTGCTGGTCACTTCGGCTTGCACGAGAGCAAAGCCGGAGAAGTCCGACGCGATCGATCGAGCCAAACCGACTCCAGCCTTACTGACTTCGACCGTGCCGGCTGTGGCGCCAAAGGCCATCGAAGTGAACGAGCCCGAGCCGCCGATCGCGGACGTCGCCGAGGCGCAGCCGGTCGAGGAGAAGCCGGCCGAGGTGAAGCCGATCGACACCCAGCCCTCGTTCGAGCCCGAGCTCGCGTCCGTCGACGGGCTCATCATCGAGCGCCTGATCACGGCTCCCGAGGTGGAGCGTCGCGAGCCGGTGGCAGCCTCCTCGCTTTTCGGAGCGCACGATGCGCGGGTGTACGCCTTCGTCGAAGTCCGTAACGAGTCCGAAGAGGACAAGACCTTGCGGGTCCATTTCATCGGCCCGGAGGGGCAGGTGAGCGGAGGCATCGAGCTTCGGATTCCAGCCGCAACTCCGCGCTGGAGGACCTGGGCATACACCCGAAACGCGACGAAGCCGGGGTTCTGGCGAGTCGAGATTCGAAGCCAAGACGGCACGCTGGTCGGCGCGCTGCCATTCGAGGTCGAGCACGGCTGCTGAGGCCAAAATGAGGCATCGCGATCGCGATCCGGTATGCTGAACGGGTGGACGAATCCTCCGTAGTGTCCCGGATCGCGCACGAATCCTGCGCGCGCGCACCGTCGCTCCTCGCCAAGGGGCATTGGTGGGAGGAGCTCGACCGTGATTTCGCGCGCCGCCCCGAAGGCTTCGAACTCGCTCTCGCGGACCGGCTGCGCGTCGGCGCCGCGGCCGGATTCGATACGGTGTGCCGCACCGCCGCCGCTTCGATGGTCTCGAGCATGGCGCTCCCCCTCGGCTACAACCCGATCGAGCTCCGAAAAGCGATCCGCGATTCCGAGCTCTACGCGGAGATCGCGAAATCGGCGGACCCGACGCGTTTCTTTGCGACCCCGCCTTCGGGTGTTCGTGTCCGAGCCACCAAAGGACGCTGGTTGCCCCGGTTCGAGCCCGCCGACGGAACCTGCGAGGCCCTGAGCTTCGACAGCCCGTTCCAACCCGTCAACCCGCATCAACACAAGCCCTACCTGCGTCACCGAGCCAATCGCGTCGCGCACGCGCGCATGCTTCGCCATCGGGGGGACGAGCCGCGCCCCACCATCGTGGCGATTCACGGCTTCACCGCCGATTGGTACTTGATCAACGAATGGTTTTTCGCGCTCCCCTGGTTCTATCGGATGGGTTGCAACATCGTTTTGTTCACCTTGCCCTTCCACGGCCCGAGGCAGACGCGGTTCTCGCCATTCTCGGGCCACGGCTACTTTGCCGGAGGCCCGTCCCGGCTCAACGAAGCGGTGGCGCAGTCGGTGTTCGACTTCAGGATTCTCTTCGACTGGTTGCAGCGGGAGCGCGGCGCGGAGCAGATTGGCGTGACGGGCTTGAGCCTCGGCGGCTTCACGACCGCCATGCTCGCAAGCGTCGAAGACCGTCTGTCTTTCGCGATTCCAAACGTGCCGGTCGTGAGCTTGGCGGACCTGGTGCTCGAATGGCAGCCGATCGGCGTGCTGCTACGCGGCGCACTCGCCACCCTCGGCTTGGAGCTGTCGGAGGCCAGAAGGCTCGTCGCCGCTAGCTGCCCCCTCAGCTATCCGCCGGTGCTGCCGACCGAGCGCCTCATGATCGTTGCCGGGGTCGGCGATCGCCTCGCTCCGCCAAAGCACTCTCGAATCCTCTGGGACCATTGGGGCCGATGCCGCATTCATTGGTTCCCAGGCAGTCACATCATTCACATGGACCGTGGGGCATATC
>JABDJF010000804.1 GCA_013002645.1 Myxococcales bacterium | reverse complement strand
CGATAGAGCACCGATCCTTCGGGGTTGCGCTGCACGTTCGCCTCGATCGTCACTGTTCGCAACGCGTCGTACGAGCGCCCGTCTGCTCTGCTCATCCAACCCTCCACACAGACGAACCAGTAGTCGTTTGTGCGGCGGCTGGCAACCAAACCTCGAAGGTCGTCCCGTGGGGATGGCGCGGCTTGCATGCAATGCGCCCACCATGAGCGACGACGATCTGCTGAGTGAGCGGCAGGCCGAGCCCCGTGCCCCGTTCTTTGGTCGTGTAGAACAAATCGAAGACGTGCTCGCGCTCGTCCTCTGCGATTCCGGCTCCTTCGTCGTGAACTTGGATTCGAACACCACTCTCGTAGCGGGTCGCTTCGAGCTTCGCGACCCCGCCTTCAGGCATCGCCTCGCGCGCGTTGCGCAATAAATTGAGCAACGCCTGGCGAAGCTGAGGCTCGTCCATCGCCACCGGAGGCAACTGCGCCGCGAGGTCCAAGGAGAGCTCGACGCCAGACGCATCCATCTCGCGCCGCACGAACTCGGCAATATCCCGCAGCAGGTGGCGCGGGTCCTCGGGGGTGAGCGAGGGCTCCGGCAAGCGTGCCAGGCGCAAGTACTCCTCGGTGATGCTCTCCAAGCGTTCGAGCTCTCGTTGAATCGACTCCAGCAAGCGTTCGCTCTCCGAGCCCGCGTCGTGAATCTCGTCACCAAGCATGTCGACGTTGAGGCCGATGCTCGAAAGCGGGTTGCGAACCTCGTGCGTGACATGCGCGGCCATGCGTCCAATCGCCGCCAGTCGTTCGGTTTGAATGAGCCGGGACTTCGTCGCAATTGCATCCGAGACGTCGTCCGCGACGACGAGAACGCCACGGGATCCACTCTGCCCCATTTCGTCACCGAACGGAGTGACCAGCACGTCCACCAAGCGCTCTTCAAACCCGGTGATTCGCTCCCCTTCCAAGGTCAGCGCATCTCCCCCCCCGGCAACTTCGTTGATAGCCCGGGCAAGCGCAGCGAACCGGCGAAGGAGCGACGTGTCATCGATGGCCGCGCCGACATCCCGCGCGCCGACGCCGAGGATTTCTTCGGCAGCCGGATTCGTGGTCTTGATGACGCGATCTCGATCGATGACGACAATCGCCGCACTCAGGGCCTCGACGATCTGGACCTGCATTCGCTGAAGCCGCTGCTCGGCCAGCGCTGCCTCGCGCAGGCTTTGATCGCGGGCCGCCAATGCGAGCACCATCCGCTCGAACTCCGCGACGAGCTGGCCGAGCTCGTCGTTGCGCTTGATGTCGACCGCGCTCGACAAGTCGCCACGCGCCACGGCCGCGACTCGTTGATGTAGGAGCGGGATCGGCCGAAGGAGACGCTGCGACAGGAACGTCACCGCGATGCCAACGAGCAGAGAAAGGAAACCAAGCAGCCCCAAGAGAAACGTCGCGCGCTCCGACTGCGCGGCGGCGACAGCGCTGGTGCGCGAGATCCGCTGCTGAACGCTTTACGAGGCGCGATCGTAGTTCCGTTCAATGCGTTGTTCAGTGGCCCGGAGCTTCGCCAGCAAGCCCTCGACTGCCTCCTGTTCTTCGTCGGTGCTGTTGAAGAGCAGCTCATACTGAGCATCAATCTCGCTGTAGGCTTTCGCAATCGCATCGAGCTCCCGCCGCACCGAACGAAGCGGCGCTGGCTGCCCAAGTTCCTCGGCCAAGGTCTCCGCCTTTTCGACGCCATCGTTCGCGCGCTGCAAGGTCGTCGGCCGAATGCGCAGCGCCGCGCGCAGCCAGGATTTGGTCGGCGTGCTTCGCTCCGATTGGAGGGCGCGCTCCACCAGGTTGGCATAGACGCTCTGGGTCGCCTTGGCCTGGCTCAGGGTCAGCGCCAAAGGCAGGTACCCGTCCTCCAACAATCCGAGCGTCTGCGAGGTCCGGTGGTGCTGCAAAAAGCTCAGGCCACCGACAACGGCAAAGGCGACGAGCACCACGAGGTACCCCAAGACGATGCGAGTGGGGATGGTGAGCGACCGACGGCGCCCCGGACGAGCCATACGACGATCCTAAACCTCGTCGCGAAGCCTGGCGAGGATCTCGCCCAGGCGTGGCTGAGCCGAGCAAAAAACCGCTGAAACCGCCTCGATGGGTGGATTCCCACGCTGCGGTTCGCCGTGACGAGCGCCCGAGAAAGTGCCATCATCGGCCTCGGTTTACGTTTGGGGACGCGATGAAGACACGCTGGGGTTTGTGGTTAGTGGTTTGCTTGGTGATCGGGGCGTCGAGCTTGGCGAGCAGCAGTGC
>JABDJF010000498.1 GCA_013002645.1 Myxococcales bacterium | reverse complement strand
CTGTGTCCACCGACTACGATACCTCGGACAGGCTCTACTTCGAGCCCCTGACCTACGAGCACGTGATGCACATCGTCGAGGTGGAAAAGCCCGACGGGGTCATCGTGCAGTTCGGGGGGCAGACGCCACTCAAGCTCGCTGTGCCGCTCGCGCGCGCAGGGGTGCCGATTCTCGGGAGCACGGCCGACGCAATCGACCGCGCCGAGGACCGAGAGCGCTTCGAGGAGCTTTTGACCAAGCTCGGCCTCGACCGGCCGCGTGGTGGCATTGCCAACGGCACGAAGGACGCGTTTGCGGTGGCCGAACGGATTGGGTTCCCGGTGGTCGTTCGACCGAGCTACGTGCTCGGCGGGCGCGCGATGGAGATCGTACACTCCCAGGAAGAGCTGGCGCGCTACATGACCGTCGCGCTCGAAGCCGTCGCCGATGCCGAGACCCAGACGATCCTGGTCGACGAGTTCTTGAAGGACGCCATCGAAGTTGATGTCGATTGCGTCTCGGACGGTAAGGACGTGGTGATCGGCGGCTTGCTCCAGCACATCGAAGAGGCGGGCATTCACTCGGGTGATTCCTCGATGGCGCTTCCAGCCCACGCGCTCCCGCCCGAGGTTCTTGCCACGCTTCGCTCGTCCACGCGGGCGCTCGCGCTCGAGCTCGGCGTCGTCGGCCTGATGAACGTTCAGTTCGCCGTTCGAGGAAGCGCAGTGTACGTGATCGAAGTCAACCCGCGCGCCTCACGCACCATTCCGTTCATCAGCAAGGCGATCGGCGTCCCGCTCGCCAAAGTCGCTGCGAAGGTGATGGCGGGCGCGACGCTTCGCGAGCTCGGCTACACCCGGGAGATCGTACCGCAGCACATCGCCGTCAAAGAATCGGTCTTCCCTTTCACCAAGTTCCCGGGCGTCGACACGATTCTCAGCCCGGAGATGCGCTCGACCGGCGAGGTGATGGGCATCGCGGAGAACTTCCCGGACGCTTTTTATAAGGCCCTTCTCTCCGCGTATACCGAGCTTCCCGACGAGGGAAACGTGTTCATCAGCGTCAAAGAGAACGACAAGCCTGCCGCCGCCGAGGTCGCGCGCCGCCTGAAGGAGCTGGGCTTCGGCATCGTGGCGACCAAAGGCACCCGCGAGGTGCTCGAGCGCGCGGGCGTCGAAGCGGAGAATGTCCACAAGGTGGGTGAGGGCAGGCCCCACATCGTCGACAGTCTCCAAAACGGCGATATCGCCCTCGTGGTCAACACGACCGAAGGAGCCAAGGCGATTCGGGACAGCCGTTCGATGCGGCGCCAAACGGTCTTGAGCCACGTGCCCTATTTCACGACGATTGCGGCGGCGGTTGCCGCGGTGGATGCGATCGAAGCGCGACGGATGAGGCCGCTGTCGGTCCGCTCCCTGCAGGAGTACCACGCTCACAACCGCGAGCTCGCGACGCTCCGGCCGTCCAGGCGCTAGCTTTGGGTTGCCTTATTTCGGGGCAGACATTAACACCGTCAGATGGAACGGGTTCCCATGACTCCGGAAGGGCACGCCGCGCTCACCGCTGAGCTCGGCGCGCTCAAGGCGGAGCGGCCGAAGATCTCTCAAGAGATCGGGGTCGCTCGGGATCACGGGGACCTCAAAGAGAACGCCGAGTATCACGCCGCCAAAGACAAGCAGGGCATGTGCGAGGCGCGCATCAACGAAATCGAGGACAAGCTTTCGCGCGCCGAGATCATCGACCCGTCGACCCTCGGCGGCGAGAAAGTGAAGTTTGGCGCCTTCGTCGAGCTCGAGGACATGGACAACGGCAAGATCGTCACCTACCGGTTGGTCGGTCCCGACGAGTCGGATCTCAACCAGGGCAAGATTTCAATCACCTCGCCGGTGGCGCGTGCGATTGTGGGCAAGGAAGTCGGCGACGAGGTGGCGGTGCACACGCCAGGGGGCGTCCGCAACTACGAGGTCAGCGACGTTCGCTGGGAGTGAGGGGGCCTCGGTCCGAGGTCACGCGCGCCGGTGCCAACACTGCTCGACCATCCTGTCGAAACACTGCCCGGCATCGGGCCGACGACGGGTGCCCGTCTGCGCGAGCGCGAGTATGGTTCAATCGGCGACCTCTTGTGGCTGCTTCCGCGAGGGTACGACGACCAGCGAACGCCCATCCCGATTCACCGGCTGAAGCACGGCGATTACGCGGTGGTCCAAGGTGTCGTGCGAAGGGCGCGCTCGTATCCTCGGGGTGGCCGCATGGGCTTCGAGGCGCGGATCGAGCCTTTGGACGCTCGGCCCGACGAGGGCGGCTACAGCGAGTTGAAGCTGGTTTGGTTTCGCGCGATTCCCGGGCTTGGGAAGCGCTTTGCCGAAGGCGAGATGGTTCGTGTTGCAGGAAAGGTTCACGACTACCGGGGCACGGCGACCATCGCGCACCCCGAATCACTGCCAGCCGATGCGCCCGGGGCGATCGAGCCACGCTATCCCGAGATTCCGGGTGTGCGTCGCAAAACGCTTCGGCGGGCGATTCGTGCGGCCGTCGACCGTGCCGTCGCCGAGGTCCCCGATCTGATTCCCGCTGCGCTGCGTGCCGAGCTCGGCGTTTCGACCGTGGGCGAGGCGCTTCGGTCGATGCACGTCCCCGACCCGTCGACCTTCGACTCGGCAATGGACGCACCAAGCCCCGCCCAGCACAGGCTGGCGCTCGAAGAGCTCGTCCTGTGGGAGCTTGCACTTCGGCTGCGGCGGGCCTCCGAGCGGGGCGGCGTCGCGCAAGCCTTCCCGGTTGAGCCGGCGGTGGCGACGGCCTCCGCCGCGTTTCCGTTCGAGCTGACCGCCGCTCAGACCTCGGCTGTCGCGGAGGTCAGCCAGGCGCTCGCGAGCGAGATGCCCATGCGCCGACTGCTTCAGGGTGACGTCGGCTGCGGCAAGACGGCCGTGGCGATGGTCGCCTGCGCGCAGGTCCACGCCGGAGGCGCGCAGGCTGCGTTTTTGGCGCCGACCGAGCTCTTGGCGGACCAACATGCGGAAACCCTGCGGCCGACGGCCACAAAGCTCGGCCTCCGCCTCGGCGTGCTGACCGGCGCGCTCAGCAAGGATCAGCGGCGCTCGATGCTCGACCGCCTGGCGACGGGTGCCGTGGATCTGGTCGTCGGCACGCATGCGCTTCTCAGCGGAGAGGTACGATTTGCGAACCTCGGCCTGGTCATCGTCGATGAGCAGCACCGGTTTGGCGTCGCGCAGCGGCTTCGCCTCGGCAACCGGGGCTCGACCGGGCGGCCGCACCTGCTGGTGATGACGGCAACCCCTATCCCTCGAAGCTTAGCCTTGGTCCTCTACGCGGGGCTCGAGCTGACGAGCATCGAGACCAAGCCACCTGGACGCATCCCGGTGACCACCAAGATGCTTTCACGTTCGAAGCGCGACACGGTATTTCGCCAAGTCGAGCGGGCGCTCGAGGCGGGGGGCCGTGCGTTCGTGGTGTGTCCGGCGATCTCCGCGTCGGACGAGCTCGTGGGGGTGGACCGAACCGCGGTTGAGCTGAAGTCGCAGTTTGGGGACGAACGCGTCGGGCAAATCCATGGACGTCTGTCGGGCGAAGAGAGGCGGGAACAGATGCGCGCGTTTTCGGAAGGCGAGCTTCAGGTGTTGGTTGGGACCACCGTGCTCGAGGTCGGGGTCGACGTGCCGGTGGCCAACCTCATGGTGATCGAGCAGGCGGAGCGTTTTGGGATCGCGCAACTGCATCAGCTTCGAGGGCGCGTCGGCAGGGCCGGTCAGCGAAGCGCCTGCCTGCTCACCTTCGCCAAGCCGATGTCCGAGGAGGCCGAGGCGAGGCTCCAAGCGTTGTGCGAGACCGATGACGGCTTCGTCCTGGCTGAACGCGACCTGGAGCTGAGGGGGCCCGGTCACCTTTTCGGGTACCGCCAATCGGGGGCGAGCGGGCTGCAGTTTGCGAGCCTGGCCCAGGACCAGACCCTCCTCGAACGCGCTGGGGATCTCGCCGAGCGCATCATGGAGAGCGACCCGGACTTGTCGGCGCCCGAGCACGCCAGCGCCCGCGCCGCCGTCGAGCAGTGGGAGCGCAACGCCGCTGTTCGTGAAGACGCGGGCTGAGGCGGATCATGATTGCTTCACCTCGGTGCGGGCTTCTTGACGCATCCGAGGGACCCAGGTAGTTCCAGACTATGCCGCTGGTTCACCACGCGCAGCGCGAAGTCACGCTCAAGGTCGTTTACTACGGCGTAGGGCTCGGGGGGAAAACCACCAACCTCGAAACCATTCACGCGCAGACTCGCCCGGACCGGCGCGGCAAGCTCGTGACGGTGAACACCGAAGCGGAGCGAACGCTCTTTCTCGACTTTCTGCCGCTGCAGCTCGGGAAGTTCCGCGGGTACGACGTGCGGCTTCATTTGATTTCGGTGCCAGGGCAGATCGCCCAAGATTCGACGCGTCGGATGGTGCTGCGCAACGTGGACGGCGTGGTGCTGGTCATCGACAGCCAAGCCGATGCGATCGAGGGGAACAACTACGGGATCCGAAACCTCGACTACAACCTGCGGCAGCAGGGCATCGACCCGGATCGCATCCCCATGGTCGTGCAGTACAACAAGCGCGACCTCCAAGGCGTTCTCGACGTCGAAGAGCTCGGCGAGCGGCTCGGAGTCCCCGAGGGTATCCCCGAGCTCGTCGCGAGCGCAATGGAGGGCTGGGGCGTGTTTGAAACGGTCAAATCGATCGTTCGCGTCTGCATGCACCAGCTCGGTGACCCGGGCGCATGCCAGGACGGCCGGGTCGAGTGCCTGCTCGACGAGCCGCGCGATCGCTTCTACCCGAGCGGCCCGGTCTCGATGATTCACGCCTTGGCGCCCGAGCACGAGCTCGACCTCGAAGACCTCGAGCTCGTAACCGGCTAGGCCATGAAAGCTGCCGGCCCAGAGTCCGTCGCCGATCGCGTTCGGACGGTCGTGCCGACGATTGAAATGCTCCCGGTCCGCACACCGACCCTGCCGCCGGCGACGCACACCAATACCTTCCTCATCGGCACCGGGGAGGCCGTCCTGATCGAGCCCGCCACGCCGTATCGTGAGGAGCAGGACCTGATGGTCCAATGGGTCCAATCGACGCGGCTTCGTGGCGTCGAGCCCGTGGCGATCCTCGCCACCCATCATCACCCGGACCACGTCGGCGGAGCGATGGCGCTTCGGGAACGCCTGCAGCTCCCGCTTTGGGCGCATGCCATGACGGCGCAGCGCCTCGACGGTATCGTCGAAGTCGACCGCTTGATTCAAGACGGTGAGCGGATTCAGCTCGACGGCGCGACGCCTACCGCGTTGACCGCGGTCCACACGCCGGGGCACGCGCCGGGCCATCTGTGTTTCATCGAGGAGGCGAGCAACATCATGATCGCCGGCGACATGGTGGCCTCGGTCGGCACCATCATCGTCGAGCCGACGGACGGAGACATGCTCCTGTACCTCGAATCGCTTCGCAACATGGCGACGCTCGAACCGGCGGGGTTGCTTCCCGCCCACGGAACGCTGATCGAGCAACCTCAGGCGATCCTGAATTTCTACATCGAGCACCGCTTGATGCGCGAGCGCAAGGTCGTCGATGCCTTGGAGGAGCGCGGCAAGGCGTCGCGGCCGCGGCACTTGGTGGCCAGTGCCTATGCCGACACGCCGAAAGCGCTCTGGCCCTTGGCCCTGCAGTCGATCGAAGCGCATTTGATCAAGCTCGAGCGGGAAGGGCGAGTGTGGAAGGAAGGCGACCGCTGGGCCCCGGTTCCCGTCGGGACCTGAGCTAGGCGCGGACGCTGCCGCTGGCGCTGGCGCTGATACTGCCGCTGACACTGACGCTGATACTGGCGCTGATACTGCCGCTGCCGCGGATGCGGTGGGGGGTGGTTGGTGGGTTTGGGGGCTGGTTTGGTTTGGTTGAACCGCCCCGCCCACCCCCACCCGTAGTCCTCCCTGGCGCGGCATTCGCTTCGCTTTGCCTTGCCGGCGCGTTCGCGCCGGGCTTCGCCCTGCGGGCTCGCGCTGCCGCCTGCTGTTCTGAAGGAGCACCATCGCCGTTGCCGGCGCTCGTGCACAACTGGGTGTCAGGATTGATCTCTACTTCTTCGGGAAGTAGAGGCTCATTGGCTCGGCGATGCAGGCCGGCCGGTCTTCACCTTCGATTTCGACTGTCACGCGAACCACGGAAAGAATCCCGCCCTTGGATTCATCCACCGAAACGACCTCGGCGCCTCCGCGAATGCGGGAGCCGACCTTCACGGGTGCCGGAAAGCGCACCTTGTTGGTGCCGTAGTTCACCGCGAATTCGAAGCCGCGAACCTCGAAGATTTCGGGCATGAAAGAGCTCACCAGCGAGAGCGTCAGGTAGCCGTGCGCGATCGTCGCTCCGAATGGCCCGGTCTTTGCGCGCTCGACGTCGACGTGGATCCACTGATGGTCGTTGGTCGCGTCGGCGAACTTGTCGACGCGATCCTGCTCTATGGTCAGCCAGCCGCTGTAGCCCAGGTGTTTGCCGACGGCGTCTTTGAGGTCGTGCGGAGATTGGAAGATGGTTGCTGCCATTTCGGCGAAAGATAGCCTCATTCATCGTCATTGTCAGCGCCAGCGCCAGCGTCAGACCGTCTGGCCGTCAACCACCGTCTTTGCCGCGCTCATGTCGGTCACGCCACCCGATACGATGAACGCCATGAACTCCGCGCCGTCGGCGTCGAGCGGGTGCACCCGTTCTCGCGGGACGACGACCAAGTTGCCAGCGAAGTTATAGGACTCCGGCAGGTACACCGAGACGTGGCCGGTCAGCTGCGGATCGTCGAAGCTTTCGTTGGTGAGAAAGCCGAGCACTTTGAGCCCGTGTCGGTTGACCTCGACTGCGACGGGCTTGTCGAATTTGCGTTTGCTTCCAACGAACGCCCCGAACAAGTCCCTGAGCGAGTTGTAGAGAATCCGAACGAGCGGCACACGCCTCATGCCGGCCTCCAGGGCCGAGATCAGCCTGTCCCCGACCACGTTGCCGGCTAGATAGCCGATCAGCGTGATCCCGGCGGCGGCAATCACGATCCCGAGTCCGGGGATTCGCGCATTGAGCCAGCGATCGAGCGTCGTCACCGTGAAGACGACGACCCAGATGGTGATGGCGACCGGTGCAAGGACCAAGAGCCCCTGCGCGAAGCTTCTCGTCAGCGTTCTCATGCGATTCTCCTATCACCCGCTTGCGCCCCGCGCATTACCAGACAGAACGCGCGGGGTGCCGGTCCTCTTCCCACATTGGCATCGCATCACGCCCGGGATTCGCCACATGCTGCTGGGCACGCTGTTTTTCAGCGCGATGACCGTGTTCGCAAAGTTCGCGGGCGAGCGGCTGCCGACCATGGAGCTCGTTCTCGCACGGGTGCTCGTGACGCTCGTCATGAGCTCGTGGGCGATTCGCCGCCTCGGAATTTATCCCTGGGGCAACAACAAGAAGCTGCTTTTGATCCGGGGCTTCGCCGGCTTCATGGGCTTGAGCTGTTATTTCTACGCGATCAATCATCTGCCGCTCGCCGACGCCACGGTGATTCAGTTCTGCAATCCGATGCTTGCAGCGCTGATTGCGTCGGTTGCGCTCAAGGAGCGACTGCGTGGCTTGGACGTATTTGCGACCCTGTTCAGCATGGCCGGCGTCGTCCTCGTCGCCCAACCGAGTTTCTTATTCGCCAGCGGCGTGGCCTTGAATCCGGTGGCCGTCGGCGTTGGCGTCGTGGGCGCGATCTTTTCCGCAATTTCCTACGTCGTCATCCGCCGCCTCGGATCGACCGAGCACCATATGGTCGTCGTCCTGTATTTTCCGCTCGTCACCGGCCCGGCCTCCTTGCCGCTCTTGGCGTTCGAAGGCGTGGTGCTTCCCGAGGGCGTCGAGTGGCTGCTCTTGTTGGGGATTGGCGTCGCGGCACAGCTCGGCCAAATCGAGATCACCAAAGGCTTCAAGCTCGAGACCGCCGGCCGGGCGTCCGCCGTCACCTACCTCCAGATCGTCCTGGCATACACCTGGGGGG
>JABDJF010000494.1 GCA_013002645.1 Myxococcales bacterium | reverse complement strand
GTGACGTGGTACTTCAGGATTTCCCGAAGCGTCGCCACGTTCTCTGGCAGGAATTCCAAATCCGCCCTTTCTCATTCGGGCGCAGATCCTGCGCCATGGCGCAACCAGGAAAAATTTTTCCTACTGGCGGGGGTTTGCTCCCGGTGCGGGTGAACCTAGACTTCCGACCAGCCAGGAGGGTTTATGCGTGCAAAGTGGATTGGGTTGCTCATTGGGTTGATCGTTGGAGTTTCGGGCTGCACCCCAAAGGAAGCCGCGCCCGCAGAGCCCAAGGCTGCAGAGCCCGCACCCGCACCTGCACCTGCACCGGCTGAGGAAGCCGCCATGGACCCGGTCGCAGAGGCATCGTCGATTTTTCAGGGTCGATGCACCGTTTGCCACGGTGCGGGCGGCAAAGGGGACGGCGCCGGCTCGGCAGCGCTCGAGCCGAAGCCACGAGATCTCACGTCCGAAGACTGGCAGTCCTCTGTCACCGACGAGCACATCACGAAGATAATTGTCTACGGTGGTTCTTCGGTGGGCATGGCGGCGACGATGCCCGCGAATCCGGACCTCGACGCGAAGCCCGAAGTGGTTGCCGAGCTCGTGAAGTACGTCCGAGGCCTGGCGAAGTAGTTAGACCAATCTGGATAGCTGGCGTACTGATTGCCACATGCGCGAGCGCGGAGCGCCCCGATTCTCTTGGGGAGCGATGCAAAGTAGAGTGTGGTCTCTCCCGGTTCACAGGAGAGTGGTGTAACGCGCGCTGATTTCGATGGGGGTGGGCTCGGCTTAGCCTCCGCCGGGGGCTGAGCAGGCGAGCCCTTGGCCGTTTGCCGGTGGGCAGCCGCTGGCTGGAGTCCTGCGCCGAGGCCTGACACAATGGCGGGGCCCGATGGAGCCCAACCTTCACACGTTCGTCGTCTCCGACATGCACCTCACGGAAGCGGAAGAGCCCGATCCGGAGCGCCCGCTCTGGATGGCGTACAAACGTCGAGAGTTCTTCATCGACGACGATTTCGGCAGGTTCCTGGACCACATCGAGGAGAAGGCGGACGGGCCGATCGAGCTCATCCTCAACGGCGACATCTTCGACTTCGACAGTGTCACCACCGTGCCCAGCAAGGATCGACACGTCGAGTGGTTGGAGCGGGCGCGCGGACTTGGAAGCGAAGAGTGGAAAAGCCAGTTCAAGATGAAAGTGATCATCGACGACCATCCGCGCTGGTTCGAGGCGCTAGGCGCATTCATCGCGCGCGGAAATCGGGCCGTCTTCGTCGTCGGCAACCACGATGTCGAAGTCTATTGGCCTTCGGTCCAACGGATGATCTGCGATGCACTCGGCGCTGCGCTCCCATCGAGCATCGGCGAAGAAGCAGATGACGATCCAATCGTATTCTGCAATTGGTTCTATTTGAGCGGTGGGGACACCTACGTCAGCCACGGGCATCAATACGATCCCAACTGCGTCGTTCGTGACCCGATCGACCCTTTGATCGAAGTACACGGGCAGCCGCGAGTCCGGATTCCGTTTGGTGACCTCGCCGCCCGATACATGCTCAATGGAATGGGGTACTTCAACCCCCACCAGTCGGAAAACTACATCATGAGCGCTGTCGCGTACGTGCGTTTTTTCTTCCGATACATGTTGCGTACTCAGCCGCTTCTGATTTGGACCTGGTTTTGGGGTGCGTATGCCACCCTATGGATCTCGCTTCGGACACACTGGCTTCCAGCAATGCGCGACCCGATGCTCGTCGACGACAAGGTGCGTTCGATCGCCGCGCGCGCCCAAGCTACGCCGTCCATGGTTCGCAAGCTCAATGTGCTTCACGTCCCCTCCGCAACCAACAATCCGTTTCGAATTGCGCGCGAGCTGTGGCTCGACCGCGCGTTCTTCCTCCTGGTCTCGCTCTTTTTGGCCTGGCAGGTCGTCCTCCACATCAACATCGCTTTGCCCATCAGCCCGCTTTGGGTGTTCGTGCCGGCGCTCATCTTCATGCTTCCCTACGCCGCCTATGCTTCTTCCGTTCGGGCGACGGTGTTCGAAACGCCGCTTCTCACGCCGACTCTCGCAGAGCTGATCTTCAAGATCACCGGCGCGCGCCGCGTGGTGTTTGGGCACACCCACCAGCCCAAATGCGAGCAAGTGGGTCCGATCACACTGTACAACGGCGGGTTCTGGTCCCGCGCGTTTGCCGATCCGGAGTGCACGATTCGTCTCGGTGAGCAGACGTTCGTTTGGATTCACCCCGCGGAGGACGGGTCAGGTCGGGTCGCAGAGCTCTGCGAATGGAAGGCCGCCGAAGAGATGCCAGTGCGATCGATTTACGCCGAAACGCATAGTCCCGTGTCCGAGGTCAGCATTCGCGCGGGAGCCGGTGCATGAAGCGGCCGTTCGTCTACACGATGCGGGTCCGATTTCGCGACACAGACATGCAGGGCCACGTCTACTTTGGAAATTATTTCGTCTTTTGTGACGAAGCCCTCGGCGCGTACATGCGCGCCGCCGGGGTTCCTTGGCAAGACATGGTCCACAGCGGCACTGACA
>JABDJF010000422.1 GCA_013002645.1 Myxococcales bacterium | reverse complement strand
TCGCATTCGACTCCCACAAGACGGTGTCACCGTCGACCAGCGTGGGGACTTTGCCGTTCGGATTGAGCGCGAGATATTCGGGCGTTCGCTGCTCTCCGGCGCGGAGGTCGACCGTCTGTGTTTCGAGCTCGAGCCCGAGCTCCTTGGCGACGGCGTGCACCTTGCGTGCATTTGGCGAAAAAAGATTGGTGTAGAGCTTCATAGGGCCTCCTCCATCAGAGGAGCTTACCCTAGGGCGTACGCAAAGTTACAGGCCGGCCAATTAGCGCGGATTGTAAAAGTTCTGTCACGAACCCCGGCATTTCTCGTAACGCCCGTCTGGGTCTGCAATACAGCACCTGAGGGCCTGCGCAGGGGATTAACGCGATGATCAAGCAATGGATAGGCGAGACGTTCCTTCGGGTCGCAGGTTGGAAGACGGATGGCGATCGGCCTCCGGTGGATCGATACGTGATCATCGCCGCCCCGCACACCTCCAACTGGGACATGCCGTTCATGCTGGCGATGGCGTTCGTGTACGACATCCCAGTGCGCTGGATGGGCAAACACACGCTGTTCAAGGCTCCCTTCGGTCCGTTCTTCAAGCGGCTTGGCGGGATCCCGATCGTGCGGCATCGTCCTGGCGGCGTCGTTGGTCAGATGGTCGAGCACTTCGAGAACAACGAGTCACTCGTTCTCATGGTCCCGGCCGAGGGAACCCGTTCGCACGTCGACTATTGGAAGTCGGGCTTCTATCACATCGCGCTCAAAGCCAACGTGCCCGTCGTTCTCTCGTACCTGGACGTCGGTAAGAAGGTTGGCGGCATTGGTCCGGCGATCGAGCTGACGGGAGACTTCAGCGCCGACATGGACAAGATCCGTGACTTCTACGCAGACAAGACAGGGTTCCGTCCCGAGAAGGTCGGCGTCATTCGCCTTCGCGAAGAAGACGTCGAAGAGCTCGTTCTCCAGGATGGCAGTGGCGCCGAGGAAATCGAGCGCCTCGCCAGCAACCTGTAACATTCGCGCTCGACGAACGTCCTTTACAGCCTCGGCCCGTTCGTGAAACGCTCAGGCCTTCGTGAAAGGTGTTTGAATGGGCGACGCGAGCAGTAGTTGGCTGAAGGTACTCGATCTCGGCGAGCTTCCGGAGGGGCGGGTCAAACCCGTCACATGCAAGCACCGGACCCTGTGTTTGACGCACTTCGAAGGTGAGTTCGCCGCCCTCGACAACAAATGCCCGCACCAGGGCGGCCCGCTCGGGGAAGGCTCGATCGAAGGCGGCTTGCTCCGTTGCCCTTGGCACGGCTGGGATTTCCACCCGCTCACCGGCGAGCCGCCGGGTGGATTCGACGACGGCGTAGAGACCTTCCCCGTCGAAGTGCGTGAAGACGGGGTGTATGTCGCGTTTCCCGAGGAAGCGGCGCACGTCCGGACGAGCAGCGACGTCATGATGGAGACGCTGGTCAACTGGGGTGTCCGCTGGGTCTGGGGGATGGTTGGGCATTCGAATCTTGGCTTTGCAGACGCGATGCGGCGACATGAATCCAAAGGCGCACTTGGGTTCTTTGGCATCCGGCACGAAGGCGCCGCCGCGTTTGCCGCGTCAGCCTACGGGAAGCTGACTGGGCGGCCGGCTGCCTGCTTCGCGATCGCGGGCCCCGGTGCGACCAATCTGCTCACCGGCCTTTGGGACGCGCATGTGGATCGCGCCCCGGTGCTTGCGCTGACGGGTCAGGTCCCGACCCATCTGATTGGGCGGGGCGCCTTCCAAGAGGTGGACCTCGCGGCCGCGTTTGGCGGGGTCGCCAAGTACACCGCGGTGGCGGCCAAGGATTCCAACTTCCGGGAAATCGCCAGCCTCGCGTGCAAGCATGCGATCGTAGAGAGCGGCGTCTCCCACATGGTGTTTCCCGACGACGTGCAGGTCGTCGAAGCGCCGGAAACCAAGGCGGGCTCGCCAGAAGGCCGGCTGACGACGCGAGAGATCTCGCCCCCCCAAGACTCGCTCGACGACGCGGTGAAACGGATGGCCGAGGCCAAGCGGCCGGTTATCGTCGTTGGGCACGGCGCCCGTTTCGTCATGGGACCCGTCATCGCACTAGCGGAACAGCTCAACGCCCCCGTACTCACGACGTTCAAGGGTAAAGGGCTCATCGCGGATGACCATCCACTCGGCTGCGGGGTGATCGGACGCAGCGGCACTCCGGTGGCCAGCTGGTTCATGAACGAGGCGGACTTGCTCATCGTGTTCGGCGCAAGCTTCAGCAACCACACCGGCATCACGAGCTACAAGCCGATCGTACAGGTCGACTACGATCCGATGATGCTCGGCCGGCTGCATTCCGTGACGGTTCCAGTCTGGGGCGAGATCGGCGTCACGGCGCGACTCATGAACGAGCGGCTCGGGTCTGCGGCCGCGGTCGACCAGCGACCCGACGTCGCAAGGCGCTGGGCGATTTGGAAGGAAGAGAAGACGAGGCGCCTCAGCGAAACCGAGGGCGGAGGCGTACATTCCGCCGCGATTTTCGCAGCGCTCACCGCGACCGCACCCGAAGATGCGATCATTGCGGTCGACGTCGGAAACAACACCTATTCGTTCGGCCGCTATTTCGAGTGCCGGCGGCAATCGGTCTTGATGAGTGGCTATTTGGGTTCGATCGGTTTCGGATACCCCGCTGCGATGGGCGCCTGGGCGGCGACCCAGGAGAGCGACCCGCGCTTCCATGGCCGCAAGGTCATCGCCGTGACGGGCGACGGAGGCTTCGGGCAATACATGGGCGAGTACACGACGGCGGTGAAGTACGGCATGAACATCACCCATGTTCTTCTCAACAACAGCGAGCTCGGGAAGATCAGCAAAGAGCAGCGGAGCGCCGACTACGACGTCTGGCAGACCTCGCTCCACAATCCAAGCTTCGCCGAGTATGCGAAGCTCTGCGGCGCTTTGGGCCTTCGCGTGACGAAGGCTGAAGAGCTCGAGGGCGCGCTCAGCGAGGCCTTGGCCCATGATGGGCCCGCAACGGTCGAGATTCTGGCAGACACGCTGCTCATCTAGGTGATGAACAGCGCCGCGTTCATTTTGGTTGCCTGCTTCGTCTTTGGCTTCGGCCTGGTGTCGAGGCGCTTGACGGTCGCTCCCCTGACGCCGCCCCTCGTCTTTGTCGGGCTGGGTGTGGTCTTTGGGCCCTGGGGCCTCGATTGGCTGCATTTCGATGTGGAACACGGCG
>JABDJF010000413.1 GCA_013002645.1 Myxococcales bacterium | reverse complement strand
ATTGCGGCCAGTGCACCGATTGCTACCTGCCCGCCTATCAATACCGGCCCGGTGGTTCGGTCCAGTACATCTTGGCGAAGGGCGACTTCGAAGACCCGGAAGCGCCGCGGCACGCGACGATGGGCTTCATCGCCTCGAGCGACAATCACACCGCGCGTCCGGGTACCGGTTACAAGGAGTTTGCGCGACGCCAAATGACCGAGGCCCGCGGTGCGCCGAGCGAGTCCTGGCGCGCGTCGATGTTTGGCGATCGGGGTCAGCCAGACCCGGAATCGGTCTCGTACACGCTCGAAGGCTTGATGGAGCGGCCGCCTTTCGAGCTGATGTGGATGGAGCGGCAGGCTTCGTTTTTCATCACCGGCGGGCTCGTAGCGGTGCACGCGGCCGAACGGACGCGCGAAGCCATCTGGGCCGCCATGCAGACGCGCAACGTGTACGGCACGTCAGGCGACCGGATCTTGCTCTGGTTCGATCTGAAGAACGGCCCCGACGGCGCGTTGCCGATGGGGAGCGAGCTGCCGTTCACGGGGACCCCCAAATTCGAGGTTCGCGCCGCGGGTTCGTTCGAACAGAAACCCGGATGTGCGCCCGACGTGATCCAGTCGCTCGGTGAGTCGCGCGTCGAACGGATCTGTGCTGGAGAGTGTTACAACCCCGGTGACCGACGCCGTCGCATCAGTCGCATCGAGGTGATTCGCATTCAGCGGCAGCAGCGCGAAGACGAGCCTGTCTCCACTTTGATCGAAGATCCTTGGAAGACCATTGTGTGCCCAGAAGGGCCGAAGCTCTGCGTCGTCGAGTTCGAGGATTCTTCGTACGGGGACGCCGGCAGGGACCTGTTGTATTACGTCCGCGCCATCCAAGAGCCTACGCCGACGGTCAATGGCGGCGGCCTTCGATGCAGGGGTGACCGGTGCGAGCCTTGCTACGGCAATTTCCGAACGCCCGTCGACGACGACTGTCTGGTCGACAGCGAAGAGCGCGCCTGGTCCTCGCCGATCTTTTTGCAGGCCGGTTCCGAGCGATGAGCCGCCCGTGGCTGCTCGCCGTCGGGATGCTCGCCGGTGCCGCCTTGGCTGTTTTCTACATCGTGCGTCTGCCGGAAACCGTAGAGCCTGCGACCGACGCCGTCGCCTGGGTCAACGAACGCCCCATCTCTCGGGGCTCGTATGAGGCGGCGCTTCAAGCGGTCGCCGGTGACCGCAAGACGGGAACGCTGCGACCCGACGATCGCGAACGGGTGATGCAGCGGCTGATCGACCAAGAGCTACTGATCGATCGGGCGATCGAGCTAGGCCTCCATGAACGAGACCCTCAGATCCGAAACCAGCTCGCGACCGCCATGATCGATTTCCTGGTGCGGCGTACCGAGGACGAGGCAAGAGCCGTCGACGAGTCCGCCCTTCGGGCATTTTACGAGGAGCAGAGCTTTCGGTTTCAGCGAAGCGCCCAGTACCGGGTCGCGGTCGATGGCGGATCGGTGCCGCTGCCCGCGGGATTTCTGCTGCTCAAGGAGATCGAGCAGCGCCTCGGTCCGAGCGCGGCGCGACGGGTGGCCGAGCTCGAAGTCGACGAGTCGATTCTCGTTGGCGAAGGAGACAGGCAGTACACCGTCCTTCTGCTCGAGCGGCGGGACGGACGGGTCGCGCCATTCGAAGAAGCGCGCGACGCGGTCGAGGCGGCCTATCTTCGCGATCGAAGTGAAGCCGCAGTGCGCGAGTACCTGGACGTCGCGCGCCAAGGGAGCGACATCCGCATTGGGATCGAGCCGTGAAGCGGCTTTCGGCGCACGCGGCTATTCTCGGATTGCTGATCCCTGCATCCGCGCTGGCGCACCAGAAGAGCGTTTCCTATTCGAAGTGGACGCTGGTCGATGGCGGCGCAATTGCCGAGGTGAGGGTTCGATGGCTCGAGCTCACGTCGCTTCCGTTCGCGAGCGGACAAGCCGATGGGCCGTTCGATCGCTCCGCGGTTGGTTCGTATTTGCAGCGCCATCTGCTGCTCGAATCCAAAGGCGATTCGTGTGAAGCGATTCCATCGAGCGCGACCTGGCTTCCGGCCGAGCGCGGCTGGGTTCGGCTCGAGTGGCGGGTGCGCTGCAATGCTCCGCCGCAGAGGCTCCACAGTCAGCTGTTCACCACCCTGACGAATCACGTCCACTTGTCGACAATTCGGGGGCCCAATCCCATCGACGTCGTCCTGTCCCCCACGGCGCCGACCGCCGCGATCGCATCGAAGGGAGCGGGTCGACGTGCCAGGGGGCGCGGCGGCTACGTCCGTCTCGGCGTCGAGCACATCTTGAGCGGCTGGGATCATCTCGCGTTTCTGATTTTGCTCATCGTAGTCGCTCGCCGGTTTCGAGAAGTCGCGGTGCTGGTTACAGGGTTTACCGTCGGGCACAGCGTGACGCTTGCGGCGGCTGCGCTCGGTGTGGTGGTTCCGCACGCGCGCGCCGTGGAGGCGACCATCGCCGCGTCGATCTTGCTGGTCGCCCTCGAAAATGTGGGCTTGGAGCGACTTCGCGGTGGCGCACTGGTGATCCTCGGCGCGGTGCTACTTTTTGCCGCAAGCGCCGTCTTTGGAAACCTGCCCGCGTTCTGGGGGATCGCCTTGTTCACGGCCTGTTACTTCGCCCTGCTGCGAACTTTGGGCGGCGGCGGGCGTCTTCGCTGGTTGATTGCTTGCCTCTTCGGCTTCGTCCACGGCCTCGGCTTTTCAGGAGTGCTTCTCGAACAGGAGCTCCCACGCGCACAGCTCGTTCAGGCGCTCTTCGGCTTCAATGTCGGTGTCGAGCTCGGGCAGCTCGCGGTTGTCGCGTGCATCTGGCCGATCCTGCAATGGCTGCGGAGCCGCGACCTCGGCACAGCGGTGGTCGATACGACTTCATTCGCCGGAGCCGCGGTCGGCACGTTCGCCTTGGTCGTCCGCGTCTTCGCATAGCGGTCTAGATCGAGCCTAGATGAAGAACGGCCCGCTCACTTCGTAGGTGATGCCGCTCATGCCGAGGAGCTCTGCCCCTTCTGTGCCGCGCTGGGAGCTGAAATATAGTCGCTGCAGCGATGGGCCGAACACAGGCCCCGTGACTTCCGAGCCGTCCTGGCCCGTGATTTGGACGAGGGGAACGATCGGGCCCGCCGCACTGATCGCGACGACCTGCATGTCACCGCCGTCCTCGCCCACCACCACGTCCCCGGCCGGCGTCACCGTGAGATTGTCCACGCCCGTCAGGATCGGGGTGCTCGACGTGGCCGCGTCGTAGAGGATGGTCAGCATCGACGTACCGGTTTCATAGCTCCAGACCCGATTGTCGCCTTTGGTCGCGAAGTAAATGACGCCTTCGTGGAGCCAAATCCCCTCGCCGCCGTCGAATTCGGTGCTGGCAGGGACTTGATACCTAGTCTCCTCGCTGACTCCACTCGGGTCGGGGACCGTCCGCCATTCGACGGCGCCCTCAGGCCCGCCAGCCAGGACTTCGGCCACCTGGAGCTCTCCCGCGCTTAGGTCTTCGGCGTTCTCGTAGACGAATCGATAGAGCCGTCCGTCCCCGACGTCTTCGGTCAGGTACACATGCCGGTTGGCTGCATCGACCGCGGCGGCCTCGTGCTCGAACACGCCCATCGCTGGATGCACCACCGCGTCGCTTTCGCCTAGTGGATCGCATTCCCAGACGCGTCCCGTTTCAGTCTCTTCGCAAGAGAGCCAAGTGCCCCAGGGCGTCGTGCCGCCCGCACAGTTGAAGTCGGTGTCCTGGAGGATTCGATAGGCGTCGACGACGTTGCCGTTCGCGGCAAATCGAACGGCGCTGGCTCCACCTCTTACCTCGCCGCCGACCTGGGCAAAGGTTTCAGAGTTGGACACGTAGATCCAGCCGCCGTCGCCTGTGGTGAAGACACCGCCGCCATCCGGCGCGTTGTGCCAGACGTAGCCGGACGCGTCGACCGCCGTTCCGGACCGGGCGATGACTCGGCTGCTGAAGCCGGCCGGCAGACGCAAACCGTTCTCATCCGGGTCGAGTAGGGGCCCGAGGTTCGCGATGTTGCTCATCGCCGGGGTGCTCATCTCGCCGTCGCTGCTGCTACTGCACCGGCTCAGCGTGCCCCCGGCCACCACCCATCCGACGCCAGCGAAGCCCTGGCGTAGGAATTGTCGGCGTGCTGAGTCGATGATTTGCTCGGAGCGCTTGATGATCATGAATACCCCTCCACCCGGAGGTCCTCGGTAGCACTTTTTGGAGAATGAGAATAGTCTCGCCGCACTCGTGCGGCCCAACGCATAGGAGAGGGAGCAGATGCACTTCAGTCGCAGACAGATTCTCAAGGGAATGGGCGCCGCCGGCGTTACCCCTTTGTTGATCAGCGCATGCAGCAGTACTGGCGCTGATCCGGGGATGATGTTGCCTCCGCTTCCGGAGGACCTCCCCGAGTACCAGTGGGACGATCCCATCGGTCCGGAGAACCTCTTCGAGCACGGCGTCGCCAGCGGAGATCCCTTGCCCGAGGGGGTCGTTCTCTGGAGCAGGATCACTTTAGAAGGATCGGAGCCCGTCGAGGTCTGGTGGGAAATGGCTCTCGACGAAGACTTCCTCGAGCGGACGGCACAGGGCACGTTCATGACGGACGCCTCGCGCGACTACACCGTGAAGGTCGACGTGCCGGGTTTGATCTGGGGCCGAAACTACTTCTACCGTTTCGCAGTTCAGGGTCGCTGGAGCCCAACCGGCCGCACCCGGCTAGCCCCCAAGCCAAACGAGGCTACACAGCTTCGCTTCGGCGTCTGCTCATGCTCCAACTACGGCTT
>JABDJF010000399.1 GCA_013002645.1 Myxococcales bacterium | reverse complement strand
TGACGCGGCGGCGTTCGCCCGGTTCCCAAAGAGCGTCGGCGTGGCAAACGTCCGGGAGCATTTGGACCGTCTTCCGGTTCCGCCGCGGTACGTCACGGACGGCGACCGCGGCGTAGGCTTTGCCGAGCTTGCCACACACCTGGCGGACCGAGGTGGCTAAGCGCAAAACCATTCGCCGCTCGACTGGTTCCGAAGCGCACTACGAAGACGGACGGTACTACGACCAGGCGTACCGGCGCCGCCGTCACGACGTTCGCTTCTACACGGATTTGGCCCTTGCATCAGGCGGTCCGGTCCTCGAGCTCGGTGTCGGTACAGGCCGCGTGGCGCTCGCCATCGGGAGAGCGGGCATCGAGGTCGTTGGCGTCGAACCCATGGCTCCGATGTTGGCTCGGGCCCGCGAGCGTGTCGGCAAGTTTCCGCGCGCGACCAGAAACCGGATCGAGCTGCGCAAAGGGGCACTCGAACGCCTTCGGCTGCGCCGAACGTTCCCACTCGTCATCGCGCCGTTCAACGTGTGGATGCACCTCTACACCCGAGAGCAGATCGAACGAGGTTTCGCGACCGTCCGCCATCACCTCGAACCGAGAGGCAGGTTCGCTTTCGACGTTCTGCTTCCGGACCCGGCGAGCCTCGCCAGAGAGCCGACGAAGCGCTATCGCGGAGGCGAAGTCCCGCATCCACGCGACGGCGTTCGATATCGATACAGCGAGTACTTCAGCTACGACCCGGTCGCACAGATCGAAACCGTGATGATGGACTTCGAGCACCCGGACGATGAAAGCCGTTCGTTTTGCACGCCGCTCACGCAGAGGCAGTTCTTCCCGGCCGAGCTCGAAGCGCTGCTGCACTACAACGGCTTCGAGATCGAATCCCATACGGGCGACTTCAAGGGTGCGCCGATCAGCGCGGCGACCGAATCTCAGGTCGTCGTCGCGACGCTGCGTTAGTCCCGCAGCAGGACGTCGCAGTAGTACTTTACACGCTTGACGATCTTGCCATGAGGGCGGCTGTGAATGTCTTTCTTTAGTGCGAGCATGACGCGTCGCTGGAAGGTGTAACTGTTGCGTGCGGGTTTCGGTGCTGGGGCGCCGCCCGCCATTTCGATCGGGGCCCAGAGCGCGTCGAGCGGCCATTGCCAGGCCTCGAGGTTGGCCGGATCGATCCGCGCGATCATCTGCTCGGCGAGAGCGCGCTTGTCCGAGTCATGGGCGAGCTCCGCTGCCCACTTGTCGATCTTGTCGGCCACGGGCCGGTCCTCACGGTCGACCGTGATCGGGTCGCCCATCCCGCTCTTCGCGGGCGCAGCTTTGCCGTACTCGACTGCGTCAGGGTCGTTCTCCAACCCGAGGAAAGCGAAAATGCGCTCGAGCTGCGGTGCGGGCTCCGTGACGACATCTTCGTATGCGACGTGCAGCAAGGGAACCGGGCGCTCACGCAGGAACGCTGCCATCGCCGGCACATATCGTTCGAGGATCGGGTTGAACGCATGGGCGCCGTGCCAGTCGCCGTCGAAGAAGCTGTTTGCGTAGGAGCTGAAGACGGCGAGCGGATGCCGAGTCAGCACGACGTACTTCGCGTCCGGATAGAGACGCTGAAGAAAAGGCAGAACCAGTGCGTTGGCGGGCGTCTTGTCGAGGAAGTAGCTGCTTTCACTCGTCGACAGCATTCGACCGTAGAGTGTGTCGGTGTACGCGCGAAGCGCATCGAGATAGTCCTGTTCACCGCCGGGCAACTCCTGGATGAAGGCTTTGGTCGCCTCCGCCGCGTTGATGTGGTCGTAGGGTGCTTTGTCGACGTTGTCGTAAACACCGAGGTGCGCGATCGGCGAGATCAGATGAGGCTCCGGATGCGTGAAGACCTCGGCGTGGGCTCCCATCATCCGCTGGAGCAGCGTCGACCCCGCACGGGGCGGCGAGATTACGAAGACGAGTGACATGGGGCCTGCGGCAAGTCCTAACCTCGCGCAGCAAGCTGTCGCAAGACGTACTGCAAGATTCCGCCGTTCAGGAAGTACTCGACCTCCTGGGGCGTGTCGATCCGGGCCTTCACGCTGAACGACTTGCCGTCGTTCGTGCGGACCGAAAGCGACTTGCCGGGAACCAAACCGTCGGAAATCCCGGAAATCGTGAAGGTCTCTTCGCCGGTGAGCCCAAGGGCAACGCGGCCCTCGCCTGGCTCGAACTCGAGTGGAAGGACTCCCATGCCGATCAGGTTCGACCGATGAATCCGCTCGTAGCTTTCGGCGATGACCGCGCGAACACCGAGCAGTAGCGTGCCCTTGGCTGCCCAATCGCGCTAGGAACCAGTGCCGTATTCTTTGCCCGCGATGACGATGAGCGGAGTGCCGGCCTCCTGGTACTTCATCGACGCCTCGTAGATGCTCGTCTGTTCGTTCGTCGGCAGATGGCGCGTGATGCCGCCTTCGGTGCCGGGGGCCAGCAGGTTGCGCAGTCGGATGTTGGCGAACGTTCCACGCATCATGACTTCGTGGTTGCCGCGGCGGCTGCCGTAGCTGTTGAAGTCCCGCGGCGCTACGCCGTGGTCTTCGAGGTATTTCGCCGCGGGGCTATCGAGCGCGATCGCACCGGCGGGGGAAATGTGATCTGTCGTGACCGAGTCTCCGAGCAAGCAAAGCACGCGGGCGCCGTCGATATCGTCGGGAGGCGCGGGCGCCCCGACCTCGACCCCGTCGAAGAAGGGAGGAAGGCGAACGTACGTCGACTCAGGGTCCCAGCCGTAGCGATCTGTTTCCTCGAAGCGCACCTCGCGCCACTGCGGTGGCCCTTCGAGCACGACCGCGTAGCGCTCGACGAACTGCTCTTTTTTGACGGAAGCGCGAAGCGTGGCGGTGACTTCCTGGTGGCTCGGCCAGATATCGCGAAGGAAGACGTCCTCGCCCTCGCGGTCCTGCCCGATCGGGTCGCTTTCGAAGTCGATGTTCATGGTGCCGGCAAGCGCGTACGCGACGACAAGCGGCGGTGATGCGAGGTAGTTTGCGCGGGTCAGCGGATTGACGCGGCCTTCAAAGTTTCGATTCCCGCTCAGGGCGGAGGTGACGACCAAGTCATGCGCTTTGACCGCCTCGGCAATTTCTGGATCGAGAGGACCGGAATTGCCGATGCAGGTCGTGCACCCGTATCCCACCAGATTGAAGCGCAGGGTGTTGAGATCCTCGCTGAGCCCGGATTCGTCGAGGTATTCGGTGACGACCTGCGACCCGGGGGCAAGGCTCGTCTTCACCCAGGGCTTGGTCTGAAGCCCCTTGTCTACGGCCTTTTTCGCCACGAGCCCGGCAGCCAACATGACCGAAGGGTTCGACGTGTTGGTGCAACTCGTAATCGCTGCGATGACGACCGCACCGTTTTTCAGGGTGAACGTTTCGTCCCCGCGCGTGACCTCGACGCCCTTGTCCGCGGGCGCCTCGAAGCCTTGCAACACGTTCTGAAAAGACCGCTTGGACTCGCGGAGCGCAATGCGGTCCTGCGGGCGCTTCGGCCCGGCGATCGAGGGCACGACGTCACCGAGGTCGAGGAGCAGCGTGTCGGTGAACCGCGGTTCGGGCGCGCTCGCCGTGTGGAATAGCCCCTGCTCTTTGAGAACCCGCTCCACGATGTCGACGTGAGATGATTCGCGTCCGCTGAACCGTAGGTACGCGAGCGTTTCGTTGTCGACCGGGAAGAAGCCCATGGTCGCGCCGTACTCGGGCGCCATGTTCGCGATGGTGGCGCGGTCCGGGAGGGCCAGGTTTTCCATTCCCTCGCCGTAGAACTCCACGAACTTCCCGACGACGCCCTTCTCGCGAAGCATCTGAGTCACGGTCAGAACCGCGTCCGTCGCGGTGGCGCCTTCAGGGAGCTTGCCGACGAGCTTGAAGCCGACGACCTGCGGAAGGAGCATGCTGATCGGCTGACCGAGCATCGCCGCTTCGGCCTCGATTCCGCCTACGCCCCAGCCGAGGACGCCCAGGCCGTTGATCATCGTCGTATGCGAATCGGTGCCGACCAGGCTGTCGGGATAGGCGATGCATTGGCCGTCGGCTTCCCGCGTGAAGACCACGCTCGCCAAGTACTCCAGATTGACTTGGCGAACGATGCCGGTGCCAGGAGGTACGACGCGCATGTTCTCGAACGCGCTCTGCCCCCACTTCAGGAACTGGTAGCGCTCTTGGTTGCGTTCAAACTCGCGCTTTACGTTGTCTTCGAACGATCGAAGCAAGCCGTACGAATCGACTTGCACCGAGTGATCGATGACTAGATCTGCCGGTTGCAGGGGGTTGATCCGGCTGGGGTCGCCGCCCATCTTCGCGAACTGATCGCGCATCGCGGCAAGGTCGACCACGGCGGGAACCCCAGTGAAGTCCTGGAGCAGCACACGGGACGGGCGGAACGCAATTTCTGTGCTGGGCGCGGCGGCGGGGTCCCAGTTGGCGACCGCTTCGATGTCTTCGCGGGTGACCGTCTTGCCGTCCTCGAAGCGAAGGAGGTTCTCCAGGAGCACGCGGATCGAGTACGGCAGCGTATCGATGCCCTTGAAGCCGGCCCGGGTCAGCGCGTCGAGGCGATGAATGACGACCTGATGGCCTCCCGCGTGAGTCGTAACCCGGCTCTTGAAAGAGTCCTTTGCTGTCATGAAGGATGGCCTACCACGACGGGTCTGGCGCGCCACCCCGGTCGTTGGCTAAGCTGAAAACGCTGCGTGACAAGCGCCGACAGAAGCGCTAGACAGTGCAGCCGCGGCGCCGTAGCCAAGTGGTAAGGCAGAGGTTTGCAAAATCTCCATTCGTCAGTTCGATCCTGACCGGCGCCTCCAGAAAAACCGGGGCACAACGCAGCCGCTCCGCGCGCGTCCCCTCTAGCTACTTCGGCAAAACCGGCTGTTGGAGCGTTCCGCCGCAGTCCAATGCGCCCAAAAACGCGACCAGCGCGTCGAGCTCCTCCGCGCTCAGCCCTCGGTCGGCTAGCAGTGGCGTCTTGTTCTTGTTGGCAATACCGCCGGTCGCCATGAGCTTCACGGCCCCGGGCAGTGTCGCCCCCGAGCCATCATGGAAGTACGGCGCGCTCTTGGAGACGTTGCGAAGCGAAGGCACCTTGAACGCGGCCCAATCCGCATCCTGTTCGCTGACCGCGTACCGGCCTACGTCGATTTGATCGTCCGCTTTCCCAGCGGTGCCGATTCCGGCGTTGTAGTAGAGACCGCCCGGAACCCCCATCGCGCTCGAGAAGAGTGGAGGCGCATGACAGACCGCGCACTGCCCTTTGCCCATGAACAGCGCCCAGCCTTGCTTCTGCTGCTCGGTGAGCGCATTCGCATCGCCCTTGGCGTATCGGTCGTACGCGGTGTCGTTGCAGATGAGGGTCCGCTCGTATGCCGAAATCGCTTTCGCGATGGTGTCCGGGGTCATGCCTTCATCGGGGAATACGCTCTTGAACTGCTTCTTGTAGCCTCGAATCTTTGCGAGCCTGACTGCCTTTTTGGCGAGATTGTCCGCACCAACCCCCATGTTGCCACCGCCCCAGGCGCCCTTGGCTTGCGCTTCGAGGCTCCCGGATCGGCCGTCCCAATAAAAGGCCTCGAAGTAGGCCGTGTTCCAGATCACGGGGCTATGCCGCGTGAGCTGTTTCCCCTTGGCGCCGACGGCAAGCGGCGTCTCCCCACCATTGCCGTGCTCGTTCTGGTGGCAGGAGTAACAGGAGCGCGTCCCATCCACGCTCAAACGTGCATCGAAAAAGAGCTGGTGTCCCAGCGCAACCTTTTCGGGAGTCTGCGGATTGTCCTGCGGGATTTTCAGCTCGGGAAACGCCGCGGGCGCCACGGGTGGCGGCGCGACTTTCTCTTCGACCGGCTTTCGCTTGCAAGCTGCGACGGCGAAAACGATGAAAAGGATGATGACAAACGCACGCGTTGTCTTGGTTGTGCTCGGCATACGGCGATTATTCCGACAGGCGCCGCGGCTGGCAAGGCGAGGTCGTCGACTCCGCGGACGTCAGGTTTTCGCCGGCCCGACGTGCTCGGCCAGCGCCCGGGCCTCCACGATGTTGTCTTCGAGCGAGCAATAGGTCCAGGCGCCGTAGCGCCCGATCGAATGCACATCCTGCGCCGCAAGCAGCTCTCGCATGTTCGCGGCCGTCGCAATCGAGCGCGCCGTGATGTGAACATACGCCGGATCGAGCAAGACGTCGTGGGAGGCGATGAGGGTTTGATTCTCGAGCACCCCGCAGGTCTGGAGATCGGTGAGCACCCTCGCTTTCAAGGCACCGCGCTCGTCGGGTGAGAGCTCGACGTCCCAGGGCACTCCGACCTCCACGTACAGGCTCATGTGATCGGAATCGAAGATGTTGTCGTAGAAGCCGACGCGATAAAACGAGATGTCGCGCTGCGGATAGTAGATCCAATGGACGCCCGTCGGGCCCTTGCTGTCGAACCCTAGGTTGAAGACCTGAACCCTGTTGTGGCTGAAGACAGCCGAGTCGTACTCGATCCCACACATGCCGAGCAGAGATATCAATGGGGCGGTATTGACGAGCAGGTCGTAGGCGATCTGCCGTTTGTTCGTCGTGGCGACCTTTGCGTTGAGGTCGATGCTCACGACCCGTTCGCTCAGGGCGACCCGGTCGCTTCGCACCCCTTGGGCGATGGCATCGATGTACTGGGCAGCGCCTCCCTTTGGATAGGTGAACGTCGCATTGTAGCCATCGACACTCGGTGCGTCTGCGTTTCGCAGGATCTCCTCGACGCTTGCATGCGGAAAGAAACGGCCCATCGCGTCGGGATCGAGCGCCGCCAGGTTCACGGCGTAAAGCTTTTCGTTGTAGGGGATCAGAAACTTCTCTGCGATGCCGCGGCCGTAGCGGGCATACAGCATGCCCTTGAAGTTGCCGCCCTTCTCTTTGGGCCTTTCGTGAAGGTCTCGCAGGCACTGCGCGTATTCCGATTCAGGGAGTTGATGGATGTTCTTCTGGAACGGAAAATCGATGTAGCGGTCGGCGTACCAAATCCGGCTGTCACGATTCACACGCAAGATCGCTTGATCTCCCATCCGATCGACGAGGTACGCCTCGATCTCCGGATTGCGGAAATGGAAGAAGTGCCCGGAGTAGTCCCAGATGAAACCATCACGCTCGACGGTCCGACAGTAGCCGCCCATCTCATCCTCGGCTTCGACGACCCAGTAGTCGTCGTCTTCCAGCCAATCGGCAAACGCGAGGCCCGTGACGCCCGCTCCAATGATGAGGTAGCGACTGCGCTCCACGTCAGCGACCTAGCACATCCGGAGCGCTGGCCGCGAACCCTCGCACGACCCGAATCCCTCCGTTGACCCGACGGCCGAGGGCGATGGGCTCGCCGTCCGGCGCGAAAAGCGCGAGCGACTCCTCCGTCGAAGCCTCGCGCCAGCCCTGATTCAGGATGAACTCCGGACCGATCGGCCGGCCGTGGCGGGCATGGGCCACCCCGTCGTCGTCGAGCTCGACCCGCCGCAAAGCGCTGCAGGCCTGCCTCAGCGGGATCAATCGTCCTTCGATCGCCTCGGCGGTCATCTGGTC
>JABDJF010000342.1 GCA_013002645.1 Myxococcales bacterium | reverse complement strand
GTCAGGGGCAGTGTCAGCGTCAGTGTCGGTGTCGGTCTCGGGGTCGGTGTCGGTATCGGGGTCCTGGGGGGGGACGCCGGCGTCTGGTGGTTGCTGTTCGGGTTGGGCGGCCTCTGTTGCGACTGCTGCCCATCGTGGATCGGCTGGTCCCGTCGCTCGGGGTGGCGCCGAATCGGCGGCCATGGCCATTTCACCGGTGAGACCAAACTCGACCTCCGCGGGCAGCGCGAGATCGAAATCGAAGTCGTACTGTGCCGTAGCGCTCGTGATGTATGCGAACGCGGTCAGGTGGACCGCGAGGGATATCACGAAACCGAACGTCGTCGAAAACGCTTCGAGTTGTTGACCCGTGCTCATCCTAATGACAGTTCGTAGCAGACTCAGGCTGTGCATCGCACACGACGAACAGGGATGGACCCCGGCTGCGTGCTGATCGGCGCTTTGACTGTGTTTGCGCTCACGGGCTGCCAAGTCGATGACCCGCTGGCTTTTCTGGAGGCGGAGCTTCCCAAGATGCCGGTCGATCTCGGGCCACCGCAGCGCGTTTTTGCGAAGCGCTTCGTCACGCCCATTCGATCCGCACCCAGTCCGGAAGGAGCTCGAGTCGGCTATCTGCGCGCGGGAGCACTTCTGCATTCGACGACAACCGAGCCCGTTGGCTATGAAGGCTGCGAAGGCGGCTGGTACGAGCTCGACAGCGGAGGCTTCTCTTGCATGCAGCGAGACATCCTCGTGTTCTCGGGCGAGCGCCTTCCGGAGCTTCGCGCCCGGCAACCGGACCGCGACGCAGACATGCCATACGAGTACGTGACGGTTCGTCGAAAGACACCGCTCTACAAGCGAATCCCGAAGGCCGACGAGGTGTACACCATCCCTCAGAGTCCCGACGATGCGGGCGTCGAGCCATCGTCCGTCGACCAGGCCGAGATGCCTGGGACAGCCGCGGCCATCAAGAACCCGCTCGTGCTTCGGGTCCTTCAACCAGGGTTCTACGTGAGCCTGGATCGGACCTTCGAAAGAGACGGCGAAACCTACTGGCGGACGCAGCAGAACGGGTTCGTGCCCGCCAAAGATCTGCGCCGCAAAGACTGGAGCCGGTTCCGAGGGCAAGCGCTAGACGGTGAAAGCTGGAATCTACCGGTGGCCGTAACCAGGCGGGAGCAAACCGCGGTCTATCGGGTGAACGGTCGCGGAAAGCTCAAGACGACCCGCGAAAGTCTCCGGAGCCGCTCGTGGCTTGCGGTGCAGTCACGCCGCCGGATCGGCGATAGCGTCTATCTCGTCATAGGGACGGATCGTCTCGTGCGCGAGTCCGAGGTGATGGTGCTCGAGCCAACCGCGCCGCCCGAAGGCGTGGGCGAGGGCGATCGTTGGATCGACGTCGACCTCGGGCGACAGTCCGTGGTGGCCTATGATTGGAAACAGCCGCGCTATGTCACCCTCGTCTCGACCGGGCGAACGAAGACACCCAGCCCGGAGCTCAGCTACCTCACACCCAAGGGCCTGCACCGTATCCGCGGCAAACACATGACCTCCACCATGGACAACGATGAGCCGGGCGAGCCGCCGTACTCGCTCGAAGATGTTCCGTACGTCATGTACTTCAAGGGCGCATATGCGTTCCACAGCGCGTTCTGGCACGACCGCTTCGGCCGTCCGCGAAGCCACGGCTGCATCAACATGGCACCTCACGACGCGAAATGGTTGTTCAACTGGGCCGGCCCGAACCTGCCCGCAGCCTGGCACGGAGGCATGGCCACCGAGCATAATCCTGGGACTTGGGTCTGGGTGCACGGGGAAACCCCGTAAAGTCATCGCTCCGCGACGACCACGGGGCTCGCCCCTCCAAGAGGCAACAAGGGGGGTGAAACCCCGTGGCCGGCGGCAGCCGGCTTTACGGGGGGGTTAGTTGGCCAGTGCTGTGCGAACGGCTTTGAGCAGCTTTTGGCCGGCGGGGCCGACCTGCTTTGCGACGTTTTCCGGGACGCCCTTTTCCTTGTCCTTGAACTTCTGGAGCTCGGCGCTCGACGGGTCGTGGATTTCGTAGCCGTAGCGGACGAGGTTCTTGATGAGCACCGGTTCCATCTTACGGACCTGATCGCGGCCCCAGGTGGTGAGGTCGTAGGGGACCGTGAGCAGAATCTCCTGGATGTCCTTGGGAAGGGTGTCGAACCACTTCTTCGAGTAGACGACAATTCCAGGTTGATAGCTGTGCTTCGAGAGGATCAAGTTGCGTTCGTCGTCGTCGAGTCCCTGGTACCAGGTCGTCGCCATCGCGAAGAGCGGGGTGTTGTCGAAGCCGTCGACGACGCCCGTCTGGAGGCTCGTCATCGTGTTGGCGACATCGATGGTGACCGGGCTCGCCCCGATCGCTTTGTATGCTTCCACGTGCGCAACCGCCTCTTGCGATCGGTAGCGAACCCCTT
>JABDJF010000325.1 GCA_013002645.1 Myxococcales bacterium | reverse complement strand
GCTGACGCCTGACCGCGGTGCGCTCCGCGTAGAGCTTTAGAAGCTCCTCGGCCATCTGTTGCACGGCCCTGTGAACCCGCCCCTTCTTGGTTCCAAACGTCGTCCCGCCCAGTCGATCCAGCTTGGGCTGGTGTCCTTCGCCGCCTTTGAACTTCTGGATCACGCCGAGACGGGTCGCCGGGACGAACAGCTTGTCGCCGCCGGCGTACTCGACGACCATCACCTCGACGGTCTGAGCGGTGCGACCGTGAAGCCGGTCCATCGCGGTCAGGCTCAATTCCTTGTGCTGGAGGCCGAGGTACTTGCCCACCCCATGGTCAACGTGGACGACGAAGTCGCCCGGACCGAGCTCGCGGAGGTCTTCGAGGAAGCGCTGTTGTTGCCGGCGCGTTTGTCGCTGGCTGCGGCGCTGCCGAACTCGGGAGCCGAAAATCTCTTCCTCCGTCACATAGGCAACGCCTTCGCTCCAGAGCACGAACCCGTCGCGAAGCTCTCCCAAGGCCATTTCGTCCAGGATCCGTCCGGCGACGCCGTAGCTCTTGAGCAGATCGACCAATCGGTCAGCCTGGTGCTGCGTTCGGCCGACCAGAAACACTCGCACGCCCTGCTCGGTCCATTCTCGGAGCTGGTCGGCCAAGGGTTGCAGCCCCCGATCTCCGTGTCCTTTTTGGGCACGCAGCTCGGAGATGAGCGGCTGCTGGTCCGACGCGCTCACTCGAATCAATGTGTCCCCCGGCTGTGCAAACGCCGCGATGATCGGTCCCTCGTCGTCGCCAGCAGCGCCGTGGACCGCCAAGCGATGCGACACCATCGCCGGATACCCGAGAAGCCGTTGCGTCAGCTCTTCTTCGCTCATGTAGTAAGCGGACAAGTCGAACGTCGGCCGATCGCGCCGCGCCGCGTGCTCGTCCGCAGCGTGCTGCTGCTCTGTACGAACCGAGGTCGCGATGGCCAGAGGATCGGACAGCACCAGACGTAGGTCTTTGGGGAGGTAGTCGAAGAGCGTGTCGAGCCGATCGAAGTAGGCCGGCAGCAGGGCGTTCGAAGTTAGAGCACCGGAGCCGCGGTCGAGCTCGGCCACCAGCTCTCGAGCTCGCAGCGTAGGCATGTTCATTTCGTCGCAAAGCTCGCGCACGGCTGTCTTGGCCCGAGCGATCCCATCGGGCGTGTCGGGCACCTCCCGCGCGGCGGAAAGCTGAAGCGAGTCGATTTCGTCTGCAGTCTTTTGATCGTCAGGGTTGAAACGCCGAATGCGCGAGACCAGATTGTCGTCGAGCTCGATTCGAACGGGAAGGGTGGCATCCGGACCGAACACGTCGACCAGGGCTCCACGTGCGGAGAACGTTCCTCGATCCTCTACCAGAGGGACTCTGAGGTAGCCGAGCTCCGACAAACGCCGGATGAGGTCGTCGCGCTCCATCTGCTGGGCGATTTCGATCCAAACGAGACCGGACTTCACCTGGTCGACGGGTGGAACGCGGCGGACGAGCGCGGGCGCGGGAACGATGAGCACGCGCCATGGTTGCTCTTCGGCGAGCTGCGCCAGGACAGCCATGCGCTGCATCTCCGCGCGGCGGTCCGGCACGACGTCGAGGAGCGCGCTCGTATCGGACGCGGTGAACAGCAGGACGTCGGCGCCCTGGTGAGAAAGGAGGAAACGCAGATTCGACTCGTGTCGGTAGGCCTCTTCGAGGTCCGCTGCGATGACGACGAAACGTCGTTCGGGATGAGCCGAAGCAGCCTCCGCGATTGCCCAGTCGAGGGCGCCTCGAGGGATGGATGCCACGTCGATCCGGCCATCGGATCCGAGCGCCTCCACCAAGCTACCAATCGGGGCGTTCGCGTTCTCGAGCGCCGCTTCAAGCGACATCGGGTTGCTTGCGCATGAGCTGCCGGATGCGCTGGGCCAGCCAGGGAGGTGTCACGACCGTGGTCGCCATCACCATGAGAACGATCGCTGCGTACACGCCGGCTGCAATGAGCGGCTCGCCTTCGAATGTGATGCCTGCACCGACATTGGCG
>JABDJF010000256.1 GCA_013002645.1 Myxococcales bacterium | reverse complement strand
ACGAGCTCCCAGCTGACGAAACAATCGGGCCTTTCGTACTGGCTTCCTGAGCGCTGCGCGCAGAAGTCGACGTACGCAGGGGCGCGGTTTCCCGTGCCCCGGTTGTTCCTACGGTTCAGCGGGCGGCGACGTGTTTTTCCATTAGCTCTTGCAGCTCTGATGGCTTCTCGTCTGGATCTTTGCCGTTGCGGCTCTTGTCGATGTCTTCGAGGAGCTCTCGGCACTCTGGCTTGTCGCGCAGGTGGTCGAGCAGGAGGCTCGAAGCCGTGCCAAACGCGCTCTCGTAGCTCAGCGCTTCTCCCACGCGGGTCGCAATCCGCTCGCGTCCGGTCTGAAGATCATGCTCGAGGGCTTCGCTGTATCGCTTCAACTGGGCGCGAAGCTCCTCGATCTGCTTACGGCGCTCGGCGGCGGTGTCTTCCTTGGAGCGCGCACGACGTTCGTAGTCGCGCGCGACCTCCGCGAAAACGTCGCACTGTGCGCGCGCCACGCCTAGCGCTTCGTATCCGCGACGAATCCGTTCGACATTGCTGTCCGCCAGCTTCACCTCAGCCTCGGCCGCTTGTTGCGCCTTCTTGGCGCGCTTGAGCTTGAGAACAAGCTGGCTCAGCGAGTCGCGCTCGGTCGATGCATCACGCAAAGCGCGCGATTCCTCTCCGGCGAGGTCTTCCACCTTACGTCCGATTTCAGCGCGCAGCGCCCGGCCTCGTTTTTCGATCGTCTCGAGCTTCTTGGAATGGCTTTCGAGCTCGCCCTCGAGCCTGGATGCGCGTGACGCTAGCTCCCAGATCTGATCGGAAGCGCCTTGCACCTCGGTTGGCGCGTTTCCGTCAGGGTACGCGCGCGCAACAGCTCGCAGGAAGTTCGCAGCAGTTCGGCTCCACTCGACGACGCCCGGGGTCTGTGCCGGTGGTGGCGGCGGCGGCGCGATGGGCGCCACGTCCGTCGACTGGTCCCATTCCCTCGAGGGAAGGGTGCGCTGCATCTCCTTGAGCTCCTCTTTGAGATGGTGCCCGTCACGAAAGCGATCTTCTGGTTTCTTCTCGAGCAGCTTCAAGATGATTCTTTCAGCATGCTCGGGAATGTCGGAGCGGTACTTGCTTGGCTTCGGCGGGTTCGCCGTTCGCTGCATGTCGAGTAGCTCGTCTCGATCGCCGGAGCGGAACGGAAGGCGCCCGGTCAGCATCTCGAAGAACAAGACTCCGAGTGCATATAGATCGCTCGAAGAGATTGCATCTTCGCCCCGCGCTTGCTCAGGCGACATGTACTCGGGAGTTCCGAACACCGCGCCCTTTGGAGCGAGGCGCGGGTCACGCGTCAGTGCCGCTAGACCAAAATCCAGGATCTTCACGAAGTCTTTTCGTCCGCCGCGTGCGGTGACCATGATGTTGTCACTCTTGAGGTCGCGATGAACGACGCCGAGATCGTGCGCACGTGCGAGCGCCGCAGTCATCTGCTCCAAAATGTCGACGGCGCGCGCGATGGGCATCGGGCCTTTTGCGATCTGAGACGAAAGCGAATCACCGATGAGGTACTCCATCACCAGGTAGAGCTCGCCATCCTCGGTTTCGCCGACGTCATGAATGTCGACGATGTGTGCGTGGTCGACGCGGTTCGCAGCACGCGCTTCTCGCACCATCCAAGCGCGTAAATGCGTTTCTCCGCGGAGGTCGGGGCGAATGAGCTTCAGCGCGACCACACGGTCGATGAGCACGTGACGTGCTCGGTAGACGACACCCATGCCCCCTTCGCCGAGCAGTGATTCCAATCGATATCGACCCGCGACGACCTTTCCGAGAAGCGGATCTTTCGATTTCTTCGAGCGCGACGTCTTGCGAACAATCCCCATCGTTCCCCCGTAACTAGTGGGCAAACTCAATGATAAGCAGGATCGAAGCGAAGTCCCAAGTGTTCCGCTCTGGCTGAAACGTGGAGTAAGCTGACATCGGGTGCCTGAGCTGCCTATCATTAGGGGGGTCGGTCACTAACGGAGGGATGTGTGAGTGAAGAACGGCCGCTGCTCGGGCCGTACCACATCGAGCGTCGCCTGGCGGCGGGGGGGATGGCCGAGGTC
>JABDJF010000781.1 GCA_013002645.1 Myxococcales bacterium | reverse complement strand
TGGGACCCGGAATGCACCAGTAGGCGCTTGGGTCAGAGGGGATGCTCGCCGGGTCTGCGCCAGGGTCGTTCCGATCGTCGCCGGCAGCCCAGGGCACGGGCGTGCAAGCGTCACCCACGAAGCAGTCGATCGGGGATTCACAGTGCATGGGCGCATCGCAGCGACCGCGGTGCTCCACCTCGTGCTCGCCGCGAACGGCGTCTTCGACCGAATACGTCGAGCCGTTTTTTCCGCAGACGAAGCCCTCGAGCGGGGCGGCGCTGTCGCCTGTCGCTTCGCCACAGCCGGCGACGGCCACGAGGCCGACACCGAGCACTCCACAAGCCAACCAGATTCGATTCATTGCTTCTCTCCAGGCAAAAGGGGGGCCACACGGTTTCTCTAAGCAACTTCGGTGCCAGGATGATGGCGGGAAATCCTGCGTGATTTCGCCAATCAAACGATACGCAGCTGTGCCAGCCCGTGCCAGAGCCATGAGCCGAGTTGCAAAAAAGTTCAGATTGAATCGCCCAGCCGCCGCTGAAGGCGCGCCCGCCGCCGCCCGGCAGCGTCATCTCCCTCGGCGAGCGCGGTGCCCTTCGCGTGCTCGAGCGCGCGGTCGAGGTCTTTGCAGCGATGTTCGTAAAGCTTGGCAAGCGCGAGCTGAACGACCGAACGAAGGAGCTCGTCGTCGGCCGCGCGCAGTGCGTCGAGCAGCGCTCGTTCTTCGTCGTCGACATGGCCCCCGCGCCGCGCCATCCGCGCGTTGAGCAAGCAGGCCTCGACGGTGCAGGCGGACTCCCCCCCACCCTGGGCGGCGGCATCGGCGAACGAGCGCGCGCGAGCCCGATCTCCGTTGCGCTCGGCGACCTTGGCGTACGCCAGATGATCGCGCGGGTCATCATCGCCGTGCACCTCGTCGAAGTGACCAACCAGCTCAGCCAGAAGCGCGGCCAAGGCGATCAGGTCATTTGCGTTGTGCTCGATGACTTTGGCAATGGGCGAGACATCGCCGCCGTCGAGGTAGTCGAAGTACAGCTGAGGGATCAGCGCACCAGAGACGTCGTCTTCCCGGTACATCCCAAGCACCCGGCGTTCGAGCTCTACCAGTCGGACCGACTTCAGCCTCGGCCTCAGCACCCGGCGCGCGCAGTGCAACAAGTCGAGATGCGGCGGCAAAGCCGGTGCGCGGACTCGGTTCAAGACGAAACGGTTTCGCAACAGCGGCCAGTCGAAGGTCTTGCCGTTGAAGGAGACGACACAGGAGCTTTGCTGCACCCGCTCGCGAAGCCAGCTGAGCATCGGCGCCTCGTGACCGAGCTCCGGGAGGAAGAGCTGCTGGATGCGCATGGACTGGTCCTCGAACCAGGCGATCCCAATCAGAAAAGGCACGGTCCCCGTCCCACCGGCAAGCCCGGTCGTTTCGGTGTCGAGGAACAGGGCGCGCTGAAGGTCGATGCGTTCGAGCGACGGATCGAGGGCGAGCTGAGCCAACCTCTCGGTCGAAACCTCGAGCGCCTTCGCAATGGGCGATCGCCCGTGATGATGCTGCGGCTCGAGGTACTCGTCGATCAGGTGCAACTCGCCGTGCGCCGTTTCTCGACGCTGACCCGGCAGCGCTCCTCGAACGCTCGCCACGTCAAGCTGTCGGGGAGTCGATCGGGCTAGTCGAGCCAGGTTTCGTTTGATCGACATCAGCCGTCAGTGGGTGGCGCTCACGCCGATAGCATCCAGCAAGCCCAGCACGAGGCGCTTCCGTGCTGCCTCGGGCTCGTCATCACCCGATGCATCGGGACCAATGCAGCCCGGGCACCCCTCTTGGCACTCGCAGCTCTGAATCAAGTGCCGCGCGCGACGCAGGAGCTGTTCGCGCTCTTCGAACAAGCGGGACGCCAGGCCAATCCCGCCCGCCACGGTATCGTAGAGGAAGATCGTCGGGTCGAAGCCGGGGCCCTGCCCCTTGCCGGGTGGCGCCTCGTCTTCGTTGCGGCTTCCGAGCGTGCGCCCGAGGTCGCGCGGGTCGATCATGAGCCCAACGGCGCCCACCAGATGCATCGCTTTGGAAAGCCCGCGCAAGGCATCGACGACCACCGCCCGTGGCTCGGGCTGACTCTGCACGAAGTCCTCCGGAAAGGTGAGCCAAAACGCGGTCGTGTGCTTCTGCATCTCGGGAAGGTGCACCTCGCCGTAGCCCACGTTTTCGTGAGTATGAAATTTGATTTTCTTGTAGCCAACGACCTTTTCGATGACGCTCACGTCACCGAGCGCCGCATCGAGCGGAACTTCGCCGAGCTCGATGGTCGCGCTTTGGTCCTCCTCCAGGACTGCGACCTTGCTGTGCGTCATCGCGGTCGTGTAGTAGTCCGGCTTCACTCGGCGGACGAAGGCCTTGTGGTTGTCGAAGTCCAGACGTTCGACTTGGAACTGCCCACCCTCGTGCTGGTAAATCGCCTGCTCGTGCAGCATCGTGTGCGTGCTCCGCCAATCCATCTCGGCAATGGTGCGGTTTCCATCGAGATCGATGATGACGAAGTTGTCCCAGTTTGCGCTTCGAAGCGACACGTTGTTGGCTGGGTAACTGTCCGAGGCCCAGTGGTAGATCGAACCGGCGGCCGTCGCGCTGGGGTGAACCACCCCGTTGTCGGCCAAGTAGTCGAGCGCTTCGCCTAGCGCGTCGTCGGGGATGTCACCGTAGACGTCGTCCGGCTCGAACGGGAGCTCGAAGGCGGCGCATTTGAGGTGTTGAATGAGAATCTCGATGTTGTCCGGGTCGATCCGGGCGTGCTCGATGGGCGCCGAGACCAGTTGGCGTGGATGCCGCGCCATGTACTGATCGACCGGGTTGCTCGACGATACGAGAACGGCCAGTGAAAGATCGCGCCGGCGCCCAGCCCGGCCGAAGCGCTGCCATAGCCCGGCCATCGTCCCCGGATACCCTGCGCAAACGACCGCATCGAGGGCACCTATGTCGATGCCCAGCTCGAGGGCGTTGGTCGCGACGACGCAGCGAATCTCTCCCGCACGAAGCGCAGTCTCGATGCGCCTGCGCGTCTGCGGCAGATAGCCACCGCGGTACGCGTGAATCGCGGAAGGATCGATTTGGTCGCGCGACAGCTTGTCGCGGAGGTATTTGAGCATCACCTCGACCCCGTTGCGGGAATTCCCGAAGACCAAGGTCGGGACGCCGGCGCGCACCAGATCCTCCGTGAGCCGCACCGCCGTCTTGATGTAGCTCTGGCGAATGCCGAGCTCTGCATTGATTACCGGAGGATTGTAAACGACGAGCTGACGTCGCCCTGTAGGCGCACCACTTTCACCGACGAGCTCGACCGGTGCGCCGCAAATGCGCGACGCGTGCTCACGTGGGTTGCCAATCGTAGCGGATGCAAAGAGAAAAGTCGGCGACGAGCCGTGAAAACGCGCGATTCGCTGCAAACGCCGCACGACGTTGGCAAGATGCGAGCCGAAGACGCCGCGATAGCTATGGAGCTCGTCGATGACGACGTACTTCAAGTTCGAGAAAAGCCGCGCCCAACCGGTGTGGTGCGGCATGATGCCCGCATGCAGCATGTCGGGGTTGCTGAGGAGCACCCCGGCGCGCTGCCGCGCCGCTCGCCGCGCATCGTTTGGGGTGTCGCCATCGTAGGTGATCGCTCCAACGTTCAGGTCCGCGTCGCGCATCATTGCACGCAGCGCTTCTTCCTGATCGCGAGACAGAGCCTTGGTTGGAAAAAGATAGAGCGCCGTCGCGCTCGGTTCCGACCCGAGCGCCTGGAGGACCGGCAGGTTGTAGCAAAGGCTCTTCCCCGACGCGGTGGGTGTCGCGACGACCAGGTGCTTGCCCTCAGATGCGAGCTCGAATGCCCGCGCCTGATGATCATACAGCTCGCGTATGCCTCGCTGGCGCATGGCCCTCACGAGTGCCGGTGCGAGTGACTCGGGCATCGGCACGACGCTGGCCTCGTGGGGCTCGACGGCGTGACTCCAAGTCACGTTCCGCCAGGTGGAGCCGGACCTCCAGCGCTCCAGGACCTCGGCTGCGCCTCGGGGTCGCGACCAAGGCTCGTTGACTCGTCGAAAAGGCCGCGGTTCGCGGCTCGTATCCCCCCCCACTGCGCTCATGCGCAGCACTGTACGGTTGTTTAGCCACTTGGGTCAAGAATCTCCAGCCGACTTGGGTGCAGTGTGTTTGGGGCTTACTGTGCAACGTAGATGAATGTGTGCGGGGGCGACTACGTCGAGCACACCCAACCGGAGGAAAAGAATGAGAATCGTTCCATCTATATTGATAGCGCTGGCATTGGTTTTCGGCGTGTCTGCCGCGACCGCGCCGACCGCAAAGGCCGATCATCACGAAGAGGCCAAGGGCGCAGCCAAAAAGGGGGCTGACAGCGCGAAGGACGCCGCAGCTGCGGCCAAAGGCGAAGCCAAGAAAGCCGGAGAGCAAGCCGAGCAGGCCGAGGAGAAAGCCCAAGAGGCGAAGTCTCTAGCCGCCGATGCCGCCGATGAGGGGAAGGGCAAGAGTGAGGCAGCAGCGCGCAAAGAGGCGCAGCTGGCGAAGCGTGAAGCCCAGAAGGCCAAGGCCGAAGCTCGCAGGGCCGAGCTGAAGGCGAAGGCCGAGGCTCGCAAGGCGGCCCAGAAGGAAAGAGCGGCAGCAGCCAAGGAAGCTCGCAAAAAGCGCGCTCACGCACAGGAAGACAAGCGACACAGCACTCAGCTCAAGGAGATCCAAGGCCGGCGCGACCGTGTCAAGGCACTCCACGAAAAGCAGCTGCGCAACATCGATGCCGCCGAAGCCCGGGAAAAGGCGCGGCACGAAAAGCGCAGCGCGCAGATCGACGCTCAGTAGGGCGTCGGGACGAGCTTGGCAAAGCGCCCGTCTGCTCGGAGGAGGCGGGCGTTTTTGCTTTGAGCTCGGCTGGCTCGCCGCGCTAGGTCTGACCGGGAAGCGGCGCGTTCGGGTCGTAGGGCATTTCCTCCCCAGCCTCCATCCGCTCCTGCATCTCGTACTTCGAGGGACAGCGCGGGATCACTTGGTTGGCGAGGAACACGCCGTCATTGCCGAGCTCGCCCTGCACCGTCACCTGAATCCCCATGCCGTCCCGGAACGTATCGGGGACGACGCACTGCGGGAAGCGCACGGCCATCTCCTGCCCCTCCTTGTGAAGGACGAAGCGCCACTCGCACGGATCTTCGCGAAACTCGATCGACCCCTGGCGAAGCTCGCCCTCGACGCGCAGCCGGCGACCTTCGAACGCGCTCGGCTCGCTCATCACCTCGTGAACGAGCTTCGAGTACACGAACGGGTTGTCGCTGCCCGAGAGCAGCCACGCGGCTGCGCCGACGAGCAGGACGAACACCGCGCCGACCTTCACCGCGCCAGGCAACCCCCTGCGCGGGGCTGGTTCCAGTGG
>JABDJF010000226.1 GCA_013002645.1 Myxococcales bacterium | reverse complement strand
GCGCCAAGATCAGCGCAGGCCCGTCCGCCCGGGCGTCAGCGTCAGTGCCAGTGTCAGCGTCAGCGTCAGTGTCAGTGTCAGTGTCAGTGTCAGTGTCAGTGTCAGTGTCAGTGTCAGCGTCAGCGACCAGGTCCCGGCTGGTGTCCTTCTGGGCGTACACGGGTGCGGCTGCCCAGAGGGCCAAGACCCCGAGCGCAATTGCACCTCTAGCTTTCCTTTGATTCCTTCTCACTCACTACTCCGGCCTTCGCGCAGTCGCGCGGTTCAACGAACGTTCGGCGAACGGACGTCAGGCAGGAGGTGAGGTTTTGGGCGCGAGCTGAAGTTGCGAGGTGCTCGACGGGATCTTGGTGTCGTGGAAGCTGAGCTCGCCCTGCGTCTCGAGTGCTCGAATGCCGGCACTCGCGTCGGCGATCGAAACGAGAGAGTCGCGTCGATCGGTCAGCGCCGAGCAGTGATCGTGCGCGTCCTCAGCGCCGGCGTCGGGCGAACGATGAAGCATGGCCGACTCGGCCTGCCGATTCGGACCCGCCTCGTGTTGGTGAGCAACACCGTGGACGAGCTCACCGTGCTCGGCGCAGCGGGTATGCTCGACCAGAAGCATATGGCCGCCGCTCGAACCCTGCAGCACGAGCGCGAGCAGGGTCGTCAGGACACAAGCTCCCCGAATCATTCGGAATTCGGTGAAAAATCGCTGCGAGTGGGTCATTGCTCTTTGAACAGTATGAGCGAAGCCGCGCGGAGATCAATCTGGCGACGATGTGCGCTGGAGTCCCTCACCCCCCGGGGCTACACCCTCCTTCGGTCCTGCAGGCTAGGATCTAATGGGCTTCGAGGGCCCGCCGCCTGATGTCGCGACACGATCCCACCGAGGTTACACGCCAACACGTGTTCAAGCAGAAGGGCCTCTCCAAAAAGGAGGAGCAGGCGCGCATCGTCGTTCTTGCGGGCAAGCTGGCGGGCGACAAGTACGCGATTGAGAAAGAGCTCACGCTAGGCCGGGGAGAGAAAGCCGACGTCCAAGTCGATGACACCCTCGTGTCTCGTGTTCATGTCCGTATCTTCCAACACGAGAACGGCTCGTACTTGATCGAAGACCTCGAGAGCCGAAATGGAACTCAGGTCAATGGCATGGCGGTGACCCGGCGGGTGCTCACTTACGGTGACCGGATCCAGATCGGCAGCTCTCTGCTCCTGTTCGCGCATCACGACCCCATGGAGGAACAGGTCGCCCAGCGGCGAAAGCTCGAGGCGATTGGGCGACTTGGCACCGGCGTAGCGCACGACTTCAACAATCTTCTGGGAGCCGTGCGGTCCAGCATCGACTTCTTGAACGGGCTTTCCGGCGAAACGAAGGTGAGCGACCCCGATGTCCGCGAAGCCTTCAACGACATCCGCTCGGCAGCCGCAGCAGCGACGGAGATGACCAGTCGTTTGTTGGGTTTTGCCCGAGAAGTCGAGCGAAGTCACACGGAAGTCGACCTCTCCGAGCTCTGCCATCACGTCGTGCAGCTCGCGCGTCATACGTTTCACCGCGGTATTGCCATCGAAGCTCGCATCGACCGGGGCCTCAAAGTCATGGGTGATCGCGGTCAGCTCCATCAGCTCCTCATGAACCTGCTGATCAATGCCCGCGACGCCATGCCGAATGGAGGCAAGCTCAAGCTCAGCGCAAAGAAAGCTGATCCGGTCGACCTCGAGAAGGCGCCGCTCAACCCGCTGGTTGCGCATGCCATCGTGACGGTCGAGGACACGGGCGTCGGGATGGACGATGCAACGCGAGAACGCGCTTTTGATCCTTTCTTCAGCACCAAAGGTGACCAAGTCGGGGCAGGTCTGGGCCTTGCCGCCGTGTACGAGATCGCCAAGTCGCACAATGGTCACATCACGCTGCACAGCATTCCGAATCGGGGGAGCGAGTTCCAGGTCGTCTTTCCGCTCACGAGCGAGCGAAGCGTGCCGACGGAGCCAAGTCTTTCGGCGATCAAGCTGCCACGGACTCAGCTGCTCATCCTTCTGGTCGACGACGAGGACGTGGTGCGCCGAAGCGCCGGCCGCGTGGTTCGCCAGAGCGGTCATCGCGTGATTTTTGCTCGAGGCGGCGAAGAGGCGTTGCGGATTTACGACGAGACTCAGCCGCGACCGGATCTCGTCTTGATGGACCTCAACATGCCCGGGATGACCGGTGACCAAGCTTTCAAAAAGCTCAAGGAAACCGATCCCGAGGCGCCGGTGGTCTTCGTCTCGGGCTACTGGGACCGTGACCTCGAGCGTGAGCTTCGGGGCATGGGGGCCCTCGGTTTCGTTCAAAAGCCCTACGAAGCTGCTACGCTCCGGGACGCCATCGTGCAGGCGATGACGTCCCAGACTTCATGATCAAGTACATCGGATCGAAACGCGTCCTGGTGCCGCACATCGTGCGCGCCGTTTCGGCGTTCCCCGCATCGGGGCGTGTGCTCGACCTGTTTTCAGGGACTTCGCGGGTGGCGCGCGGGCTCAAAGAAACAGGCCGCTACGTCATTGCGAACGACCACTTGGCCTACGCGGCGACGCTTGCGCGCTGCTATGTACAGGCCGACGCCAATCGTTGGGTCGACGAAGCGAGGGGACTCATCGAGGACCTCTCGCGCATCGCGCCAAAACCCGGTTACTTCACCAAGGCGTTCTGTGACGACGCGCGATACTTGAAACCGAAAAACGGAGCGCGCGTCGATGCGATCCGAGAAGAGATCGCCCGACGCAACTTGCCCACCGAGCTCGAAGCGATTGCCTTGGTGTCACTCATGGAAGCTGCTGATCGCGTCGACTCCACCACTGGCGTACAAATGGCATATTTGAAAAAATGGGCAGCTCGCGCCTCCAACGACCTAGCGCTGAGGCTTCCGGCGATTCTGCCCGGCGCGGGCGAAGCCCTTCACCTCGATGCCGTCGACGCGGCCTCGCGGGTCGATGCGGACATCGCGTACATCGACCCGCCCTACAACCAACACAGCTACATGGGCAACTACCACGTTTGGGAAAGCCTGGTGCGCTGGGACAAACCCGAGACCTACGGGATCGCGAACAAGCGCGTACAGTGCAAGGAGTACAAGAGCGACTTCAACTCCAAGCGCCGTATTCACCAAGGACTCAGGGAGGTCTTCGAAGCTCTCCGGTGCAAGCACCTCCTGGTCTCGTTCAACAACGAAGGGCATGTCGACCGTGATGAAATGATCGACCTCCTATCCGAGCGAGGGCACGTGGGCGTCGTGGCGGTTGACTTCAAGAGATATGTGGGCGCCCAAATCGGCATCCACAATCCAAGCGGCAAAAAGGTCGGCCGCGTGAGCCACCTGCGCAACAAGGAGTACTTCTTCGTCGTGAGCGATCGCCGCGACACGGTAGATTCCGTCGTCGCGGCGATCGAGTCGAGTATCGAAAGCACAGCGCTTGCGTCGAGCAGGTCCAAGCGCAAAAGGAAGGGTCATGAATCTGAACGACGTGTTGAATGACGAAGCCAAGCGGGCTTCGATCATCGAAGATGTGTGCCGCCTGGTCGACGACGAGGTCGGAAAGCAGAAAGGCCTCAGTGGGGTTGCCGTCAAAGCCGGCTACAAGCTGGTCCAAGGCGTGAAGCCCGGCTTCGTCCGCGGGGTCGTACAGACTTTGCTTCCTGAGTTCGCCGCGGCCCTGGAGCCGTTTCGCCAGCAAGCGCTGTCGCAAGGGCAGGCCGTTGGAAGTTACTTTGCGACGCACCAGCAGGAGGTCGCCGAAGCGCTTCTCGCCGTGACCGATGGGCGCGCGGAGAGATCCGAGCACGGCTCGGTCAAAGGCGCGTATGGCAAGCTTCGGGGCTCCGCGCGCAGGAACGTCCAAAGCGCCGTTCCCGGCCTGGGCGAGATCATCGAAAAATACGGCTGAATGCGCTACTTCGAAGACATCAGCGTGGGCGATGCGCAGGAGTCCTCAAAGGACTACGAGCTGACCGAGGACGACATCGTGAGCTTCTGCTCGAAGTGGGACCCCCTGCCGTTTCACGTCGATGCGGAGGCCGCTGCGGTCACGCCCGTAGGCAAGCTGTTCACTTCGGCGATTCACTCGGTTGCGATCGCGATCCGGCTCGGACATCAAATGCAGACCGAGCCGACAGCGACCGTGATGGGGCTCGGTTGGGACGAGGTTCGCTTTCAAACGCCAGCCTGCGTCGGGGACCGCCTACGGCTTCGAGGCGAAATCATCGAGACCCGCGAGTCTGCAAGCAAGCCCGGCCTTGGGATCATCCGCAGCCTGCTGACGCTCCGCAATCACCGAGGCCAAACGGTGATCAGCCTCAAAGCTGCCGCGCTGATTCGGCAACGCCCTGCGCAGAGCTAGGCTCCGAGAGCATCCGGACTACGGCGGCTCGAGTCCGGTCGCGGAGGTCGGCTACCGCTTCGGGTTCTTCGAGCTCGAGGTTCGGGTACAGCGATTCGCCGATTTTCACGGTCACCAGCCGGTCCGCGCGGTCCTTGCTCCCGCCGGTGTCGACCTCGTTGCGTGACATCAGGCTGAAGGTTCCACGCAGTGCAACGGGCACCACCGGTTTACCGGCGAGCACCGCGGCTTGGAACGCGCCGTTTTTGAATGGCTTCATCTTGCCATCGGCGGTGCGGGTCCCTTCGGGAAAGACCAGCAGCGGTTTCTCATTGCGCAGTACGCCCTCAAACGCCTCGGTCACGGCGAGCGCTGCGTCTTTGCCCTTGTTGCGGTCGACCGGAACGTGCCCCGCCAGCCTCAGGTGCCAGCCCAGGAACGGAACGTTCATTAC
>JABDJF010000192.1 GCA_013002645.1 Myxococcales bacterium | reverse complement strand
CTCTCGTTCGTACTCATCCGTGCACGCTCAGTAGATTTGGTGGAGGTGGTGGCTCCGCTGAAGCCTTGGATCGCCAACCGGCACCAGCGGGACCCTCCCGAGCTGCCAAAAGACGTAGGTGAAAAAGAGGCCGCCGACGAACAGGAGCGCCCCAATGTCTGCAAGTTGGACCTGGAAGGCTCCCGCCTGGGGCAGCACGAACCAGTAGATGTCGACGACGTGCATGAAAATGACCCAGAAACACATGGCCTGGAGCCAGCGAAGCGCGCGCTTCTGAACGCGCGAAATCAAAAGGACGAACGGCGCGACGAAGTGGCCGAAGATCAGCAGGTAGGAGACAAACTTCCAGCCGCCGTCCCAGCGCTTCATGAACCAAGTGGCTTCCTCCGGAATGCCTGCGTACCAAATCAGCATCCACTGCGAGAATTGGACGTAGGTCCAAAAACAGACGAAGCCAAACATGAGCCGGCTGAGGTCGTGGAAGTGCTCGATGTTGATGTAATCCCCGACCAGGCCACGCTTGTAGAGGCTCAAGCCAATCAGAATCGTGACGGCGAGAATCGAGACCGCAGAGCCAGCGAAAATAATCACACCGAAGATCGTCGAAAACCAAGCCGCCTCGAGCGACATCAGCCAATCAAACGCCGCAAAAGTCAGTGCGCCCGCAAAGAGAATCAACGACGGCGCGGCTAGGCTCTGCATCCGAACGGTGTGCTTCGGGTCGTGGTCGTCGTCCTGGCGCCTCGACCAGACGAAGTACGCCAGTGCCAGCAGGCACCAGACGAGAAGATAAACGACACCGCGAGCAACCCAGCCTTTGGTATTCAAGTAGCCGGCCTTTTTCTCGAGGATTTCGTGGTGAAGTGCGGTCTCCTGCGGGGTGTGGGAATGCGCTTCATCGTGCGCCGCAGCTTCGCCTTGTCCGCCGTGATCCTCACCATCGGCCTGCGCGCGCGCGACGCTCGAGCCGAAGCCGAGGACGCCGTGCTCCTCGTGATCGGTCGCATGGTCAGCCCCTGAATCAGGCTCCGCATGCTCGCCATGAGCCGACACGCTCTGCCACTCGTCGTAGATGTGAATCTTGCCCAGCGCGACGCCAGCAATGAAAGGTAGCGCCAAGAGCGCGACGACGGGAGCACCCGACATGACGACTTCGACGATGCGTCGCGATGATACGCCCCAGTACGAAGCCGTCAGGAACTGGACCAACACCAGGAACAGTGCCCCAAGCATCAAGGTGGCAGTCGTAAACAGGCCGAACAGGTAGGCGTAGCCAAGCCGGTCCGCATCGGCGGTGAGGACCGCCAGCAGGCCGCCAACGACGGCGAGGCCCAAGGGTGCGAGCCAGGCGCGCTTCCAGATTCGATCGTCTCCGACTCGGTAGTCTGTGTCGTTTGCGTTCGTCACTTGGACTGCTCCGTATTGTTGAGCGCCGCCACCGGTGCCTGACTCAGCTGCAGCGCGCGAACGTAGTGAACGATGGCCCATCGGTCATCGACCGGGATGTTGTGGGCATACGCCGGCATGTTTCGAACGCCGTTGGTGATGGTCGCAAAGAGCTGCCCATCGGGGATGTGGCGCAGCCGATCATCGTGGAAGGTCGGGGCGACGAGGCCACTCGCGCCTAGGGAGGCCGCGCGGCGAGAAACCATGCCCTTGCCGTCGCCGGACACGGAGTGGCAGGTTGCGCAATAGATTTCGTATCGGTCTTTGCCGCGCCTTAGGAAGGCCGCGCTGCCCCCACGCCGTGCGATGATCGTGGCAGGAACCTCCAAGAGATAGCCTTCGTTGGCGGCGAGACCGGTCGCGGTCGTCAGCGAGCGTTCCATCTCGCGAGAGACGGCCCCTTCGACCTGCGGGCGCATCGACCGCTGATCGGGGAAGAACGGCTGCCGCTCCTGGGTATCGTAGCGCGGCTGGTTGTAGATGTTCCGGATGCCGACGACAGGCGCCTCACTGCTTTCGGCGCCGACACAGCCCGTCGCCAGCGTCGCGAATGCCAGGGCGATCAGAAGGGTACGCATCAGAGCACCTCCTCTTCGACGAGCTCGATGTACGTCGGGTTCGTGGCCTCGAGGAG
>JABDJF010000776.1 GCA_013002645.1 Myxococcales bacterium | reverse complement strand
CGGGATCAATCGTCCTTCGATCGCCTCGGCGGTCATCTGGTCACCGTAAAGCGCGGAGTCGATTGAAAACGAGCCACTCGCGGTTCTGCGCAGGTCCTTCACGTGCCCGAGTGTCCCGAGGGCCCTTGCGAGATCGCGCGCGAGCGAACGCACGTAGAAGCCCTTGCCGCAGTGCAGCTGCAGGACGATGTGGTCTTGACCGACCTCGACGAGGTTTGCCGAATGAAGCTCGACCTCGCGCACGGGGGCTTCGACCTCTTCGCCTCGACGTATCCGGCGATGAAGCGGGGTCCCGCCAAGCTTGATGGCGCTCAGCTTGGGCGCGGTTTGAGGGTGGCGCCCGATGAACGGCTGGAGCGCACGCTCCACCGCGGCACGATCCAGCGTCGGCACCTCGGCCCTGTCCGTAACCTCGCCGTCCGCATCGAGCGAATCGGTCTCCGCGCCGAGCACGATGCTCACCTCGTAGCGCTTGTCGTCCGATTGCAGGTGCGAAACGAGCTTCGTCCCCTCCCCTATCGCCACCACCAGCACGCCGGTTGCCAAGGGATCGAGCGTTCCAGCGTGACCCACGGACCTCTGCTGAATCGCCTTCCGAACCCGCTGCACGACGTCATGGGAGGTGCATCCAGCCGGCTTGTCGACGATCAGGACCCCGTTCATCCGAAGTGCTTGGCGAGCTCGGCGCGCAACCGCTTCTCAGCCTCTTCGATTGAAATGTCGAGCTGGGTGGCCGCCGCGGCACGGTGCCCCCCACCGTCGAGGGCAGCCGCGATCACCGAAACATCGGTGTCGCCACTGGAGCGAAGGCTGATCTTAGTCTCCAGACGCTCGCCACTGGAGTCGTGAACGGGCCACTGCCAGAGTAAGGCCCCAATTTCGGCGCCTTCGACGCCGCGGGCGTAATTCACCATGCCTTCCACCATGTCGTCGTCGGCCCCGCATCTCTCGAGCATCTCTCGCGTGACGCGCATGATCGCGACCCTGCCGTCAAAGGCGAGCTCGAGCGTCGAAATGATGGCCGAGACCAATCGAAGCCGTGCCGGCTTCCAACGCTCGAACAATTGGTAGGCCACCTGCCAAGGGTCCGCCCCAGCCTCGATCAGCCGTGCGCCCAGGCGCAGGGTCGCGGGCTTCGTGGTTGCGTATCGAAAACCACCGGTGTCGGACACGATGGCGGCGTAGATCGGGGTTGCGGATCCGTCGGGAATCGACTCCAGCCCGAGTCCCTCGATGAGCTGAATGACGACCTCGCCCGTGGCGGCGGCACTGGTATCCCGATAGACGATGTCGCCGACGTCGTCGTGGGCATGGTGGTGGTCGATGATGATGACCGGACCCGTGACCCCGGGGCCAGGGAATCCAGGCGGCAGGAGTGCCTCGGCCGCAATGTCCATCACCCAGGTCGCGTCGAAGCTCATCCCCGGGGGGATCGCCGCGAGCCCCTCCTCGCCGTCCATCAAGAAGTGTAGCGACTCCGGAATCGCTTCGGGCATGAAGAGCGTCGCCTCTTTGCCGATCGCGCGAAGGGTTTTGATCAACCCGAGCGCCGAGCCGAGCGAATCGGCGTCCGGGCGACGATGACAGGCCACCAAGAAACGTTCGCCGCTTCGGGCCTTGTCCAGCACCTCTTCGATCACTTGGAACCCTCCGATTCGGGGTTCGGCTCCCCGCGGATTTCATCTAGGATGGATTCGATGCGAAGCGCTGAATCCACCACGTCGTCCCAGTAGAACTCGAGCAACGGAACGTGTCGCAGCTGGAGCCGCTGCCCGATCTCGCGGCGAAGAAAGCCACTCGCTCGCCGCAGCGCTTCTACGACGAGGTCTTGGCGGTCGGAGTCGATCTCTTCGAGCACGCGCACATATACGCGGGCAATGCTCAAGTCGTCGGTCATTCGTACTGCGGACACGACGACGTCCTTGGCCGCCGGGTCGCGAACGCTTCCGCGAAGCATGAGCTCCATCAGCTCACTCCGAATGCGCTCTGAAACCCGGTCTGCCCGTCGAAAACCTTTTTGCGCCATCGTTCAGCCCGCCCAGTCTCCGAGCTCACCCAAAGACACCAGCTCCATCGAGCGATTCAAGATCACGGTGTCCGCAGACCCTTCGACGAACTTCGCAATCGCATCGAGCATCGAGTTCGCGTGGCGCCGGTCACCAGAAACCACTGCGAAGCCCAGCGTGGATTGCCGATGCGCGTCCTGCTGCCCGACCTCTGCCGCGGCGACGTTGAAGCGGTTGGCGGTCCGGTCGAGCACTTTGCGCACGATCGACCGCTTGGCCTTGAGCGAGGTGACTCCGGGCAAGGATAGAGAAATCTGGCAGACGCCGACGACCATGTTCAGACCCTTCGGCGCTCATCTCACTCGAGAGTCGCCTCGACCTGCTTCTCTTCGTAGCACTCGATGACGTCTTGCTCTTTGATGTCGTTGAAGCCCTGAAGGCCGATGCCGCATTCCATACCGGCCTGAACTTCCTTCGTGTCTTCTTTGAAGCGTCGAAGGGAGCCCATCGCACCCTCCCAGACCACAACGCCGTCACGTACGAGACGCGCCTTGCCTCCGCGATTGATTTTGCCTTCGAGGACCATGCAGCCCGCGATGGTGCCGATTTTCGGAATCCCAAACGTTTGGCGAACTTCGGCCTTGCCGAGGTCATCTTGGACGATTTTCGGCGCCAGGAGGCCCTTCATCGCCGCCTTCACCTCGTCGATGGCCTCGTAGATGACGCTATAGGTTCGAATCTCGACGCCTTCCTTCTTGGCGGTCGAGGAGGCCTTGCCCTGTGGCCGCACATTGAAGCCGAGGACGATGGCCTGCGATGCGCTCGCGAGCATCACGTCGTTCTCGGTGATACCACCGACGCCCGTATGGATGACGTTGACTTTGACCTTCTCGGTCGCCAGGTCGGTGAGCGCGCCCTGGAGCGCCTCCACCGAACCCTGCACGTCGGCCTTGACCACCAGCCGCAGCTCCTGGACATCCCCGCTCTGCATCATCGCCTGGAATTGATCGAGGCCACGAAGCCCGCCAGTCGGTGCGACGCTCGAGGTCCCAGGCTTCTTCCGCGCCCCGGCCACTTGCTGGGCCTTCCGCTGGTCGGTCACCTCGTAGAAGAGGTCGCCCGCAGCGGGAAGCTCGGCCAAACCAAGCACTTCGACAGGTGTGGCAGGGCCCGCACTCGTGATCTGGCTGCCGCGGTCGTCGGTCATGGCGCGAACGCGACCCCAAGAGCCACCGGCAACGACGTAGTCCCCTGCATCCAAAGAACCGTCTCGAATCAGCACGTTAGCGACCGGACCTCGGCCACGGTCGAGATATGCTTCGAGGACGACACCCTCGGCGGGAATACTCTGGTTCGCCGTGAGCTCGAGGAGCTCGGCCTGCAGTAGAACGTTCTCGAGGAGGCCATCGATGCCCTCCCCCGTGATCGCCGAGCACGGCACGAAAACGGTATCTCCGCCCCAGTCCTCCGGCTGCAGGCCCAAGGCCGCCAGCTCGTTCTTGACCGTGTCCGGATTCGCCTCGGGCTTGTCGATCTTGTTGACCGCAACGACGATCGGGACCTTGGCGGCCTGTGCGTGAGCGACCGCCTCCTTGGTTTGCGGCATGACGCCGTCGTCGGCGGCCACCACGAGGACGACGATGTCGGTTGCCTGGGCGCCGCGTGCACGCATTGCGGTGAACGCTTCGTGGCCCGGTGTATCGAGGAACACGACCGT
>JABDJF010000112.1 GCA_013002645.1 Myxococcales bacterium | reverse complement strand
GCTGTGAATTGTGGATGAAGCAAGGTAAGCGATTGAGAGAACAGGGCTTAAGCTGGTTTTCGAAACGGGGATTGATCCTGAACGGATCGGGGATGAGCGAACGCCTGGATAATTCACAGGGGCCTTCCCCAGCTTGATCTCAGCTTCAACACAGGCGCTGGTATACACCAAAATACGGCTGAAGGCTCAGGCCTCCGAGGCCTCGTCGAGAAGCCCGGCCAGCGTCGAAATAAGGTCCAATTCGCCGACTGAGCCAGGGCATCAGATCCCGAGCTTGCGCTCGATTGCATCGACGGCCCCAAGAACACGTTCGTCTTGGTCCTCCATCAGGCCACCGATCTTCCGAACGGCGCTGAGGACCGTGGTGTGATCCTTGCCGCCGAAGCGTTCGCCGAGCTCAGGGTAGCTCGTCCCGAGGCGCTGCCGACAAATGTACATCGCAACCATCCGCGGGAAGCTCACGGCGCGGTGTCGCCGTCGCGACTTGATGTCGGCGAGACGGATCCCGAAGTACCCGCAGACGATGCGCTGAATGTCTTCGACCGTCATTGCCGTGTCCTGATTCGGCAACGCTGCCCGCATGGTTTCTTTGGCTAGCTCGAGGTTCATGGGGAGGCCCAAGAGCTCTGCCTTCACCGCGACGCGAAGAAGGGTGCCTTCGAGCTCGCGAACGTTGCTTCGCACCGTTTGAGCCAAGAAAAGTGCGACTTCGCTCGAAAGCTCGATGGCCTCGCTTTCCGCCTTCTGCTGCAGGATGGCGATTCGGGTATCGAGCTCCGGGGCCTGGACGTCGGCGACCATGCCGGACTGAAACCGGCTGATCAAACGTTCCTGCATTTCGGAAATCTGGTGCGGATACACGTCGGACGTCACGACGATCTGTTTGTCCGAGTGATAAAGCGCGTTGAACGTGTGGAAGAACTCCTCTTGAGTCTGCTCACGGCCAGCCAGAAACTGGATGTCGTCCATGAGTAGGACGTCGCATTGCGTGCGGTACCGCTTCCGGAAAGAGTTGATTTCATGGTTCTGCAAAGACCAAATGAACTCGTTGGTGAAGCGTTCAGCCGAAACGTAGAGTGTTCGCGCGCGCGGATTTCGCTGCACGATCGCATGGCCGATCGCATTCACCAGATGCGTTTTGCCGAGCCCGACACCTCCATAGATGAAGAGCGGATTATAGCGACGCCCGGGGTCGGACCCACAGGCGACACTCGCCGCGTGCGCGAGTTGATTGGCAGGGCCGACGACGAAATTCTTGAACCGGTACTTCGGATTGAGATCCGCCGAATCTGGGGGCTTTGGTGTTGCTCGCGGCGCGCGTGGAACGAGCGGAGGGGTGGTCTCGCGAGCGGCCTGCGCTTTTTCACGGAGGGTCTCGTCGAGCTCCCAGCGAACCCTAGTTGGCATGTGCGTTTCGCCAGCCTGGGATTGCAGGGTCTCGACAATCAGGTCGAGGTAATGCGCCGCAATCCACTCTGCAAAGAACTGGTTCGGAATCTTCAGGACGATCGAATCGCTTTCGATTCCGCCAAACTGAACGGGCTGCAGCCAGGTTTCGAAGTTCTCAGCCGAGAGGTGCGCCTTCAGAACGCCCAACGCTCGTTCCCACAGTAGTTCCATCGAGCCCTAGCCCCCCAAAAAACACGCAGTTGTGCATTCAAGTCCACAAGCCATCCACAGCTTGAAAGCGACGAGTAGTCGTACCCATCCAATCGATTTTCGCCCACCTTGGCGACCGCCGAACCGTCTCATCCGACTGAAGGGCGCCGAAACTAGCAGCGAGTTTCCGAGGCGTCTACGGGGATCGACAAACTAATTTCTAACCACTTGTGATCGCGAAAGATTCACCGGCAGTTTTTTTGACAGAGTGCTGCGTTGCTTGACGAGTCGTTTCGCTGCTGTTGACAAGCTGTTGCAATCATTCCGGATTACGTCTGGTTATCGTTTGCGCAACATGCGGCGCGCCTCGATCCTCATTTCGTCCACAGCGCTTCGCATCATCGGGCGACCGAGATCATTCGCGAACGACGTGATTCGTCGGGCTCTTCCACAGCTTATCCACCAACTACTCACGATGTGTCCGTTGGGTTTCGTACGAACGCGTTCACCTTCTCCCATTGAGCGTAGAGCCAGCTAAGCTGTTCATCGGGCTCTTTCGGAATGTCGTTTGCGCTTACACGCCACAACTTCACGTGCACGGTCGATCCAACGACGTCGCCGCTCAAGAGGTCTTTGATTTTCGCAAACGCTTCGAGCCCGGTGTGACTGAGGAAGACACAGTCGACGGCAGGGAGCTCTGCGAAAAGGGTCAGGACACCGGCTGATTTCGGCGGAAGGACGTGGCTGAGCCTGCGGGCTGCGGCGAGCTGCGGGGAGGCCTCCGCTTCGAGCTTGCGGAGCGCGTTTTCCCGCTTTTTAGGCGAAAAACGCGTTCCCTCCGGGAAGATCAGCACACCGTCAGGTCCGAGATGTTCGACCAGCGCGCGTATCCCCACGAGCTCCCGCTCCACCTTGCCCGTCCGGTCTACGAAGTAGTTGGGCAAGGCGTTGCCGACGATATCGATGCAGGGATCGAACAAGAGCTCCTGCTTGAGGATGTAGCGAACCCGGTACCCATGGGGCCGCTGAACATAGACGCTTGGCAAGAGCGTATCGAGAATGCTGGCATGGCGAATCAGAAGAATCGTGGGCCCAGGCATCGCGCAGTCCGCGCCTTCGACGACGATGCGAAGCTCGAGCGCCCTCGCGGCAACGCTCCAGGTCAAGTTCGCCCACCAGCCTTGGAGCCGATAGAGGCTGCGCAGTTGCGGCTCGCCGACGGCGCGCGTTGCAACGGTCCATGCAACGAGCACTAACGCTATCAGTTCAAAGCCCAAATAGAACCAGGCAAAGAAGAAGAGCCTCAAAATGATGAGCGAGCGACCGCGGGCTACCCCGATGAGGAGCGCAGCCACCAGCCAGAGGGGGCTCAGCAGTGTGAGCAAGAGCCAGGAGAGCCCGTAGATCGACGTAGTGACCACGCGCCGCCTGATCGGACCGCGCTTCGCGGGTTTCACCATGCCCGCACGCTAGCTGGCTCTCGCGAGGCCGGACAAGCTTCCGGACCAACCGCTGAGCTTGGTCAGCTCTGTCCAAAGCGATTCCCGCTCCGCCTGCGTTTCCCTCGTCCCGCGGAAGCGATGTGTCGGCCGCGGCTTTCGATCATGCCAAAATTGGCCGGTGGATTGCCCTGCTTCGTCGGACGCGCAGAGCCACACGATGGTGTCGGCGCCCTCCGCCGGCGTGCGCAGGAGCGGCTTGGTGAGCCTGTAGAATCGAGGCAAGGAGTCGGAAACCCCCGGCGTGTCGGCCCAGCCCGGGTGCATCGAGTGAACCACGACCCCACGCTCGGCAAGGGCTTCCGCCCAAAGCTCGGTCAAGATGACCTGCCCGCGCTTGGCGCGCGCGTACGCGACCGTGCCGTCGTATCGGCCTCGTTTCATTTGCAGGTCGTTGACGCGAACGCGCTGGGTGTACATCCCGCCCGAAGAAACATTGACGATCCGCGCAGGCGCCTCGAGCTTGTCGATCAGAAGGTTGGTCAGGAGGAAGTGACCCAACAGATTGGTTGCGAAGCTCGTTTCGAAACCCTCCAGCGTCTCGGACCGCTCCGGCCGCAGCACGCCGGCGTTGTTGACGAGGATATGAACCGGCGCATGGACACGGCCGGCGAGCGCGCGAACCTGCTCCATTTCGCTCAAGTCCGCGATTTCGCAACTCAACTTGGGATTGCCGGTTTCGCGGCGAATGCTCTCCGCGACGGCCTCGGTCTTTCCGGGGTTTCTTCCAACCAGGACCACGCTTGCCCCGAGGCGGGCCAGCTCGGATGCGGTTTGCCGACCGAGCCCCGAGGTGGCGCCGGTTACGATTGCGACCCTGCCCGTCAAATCGTTCGTGATTCGCGGGTGAGAACGCCAGCGGTACCCGAGCGCGGTGTAGCCGACAAGGGATCTGTCCAGTATTTCGTCCAGCATCCTGTGCACTTAGAGCTACGCGCGTTGGCCCGCAACGCCGCACGGGGAACAATGCGCGGTGCCATCCCGTTGAGGTCTTGGTCGAGCCGGAGTCGACAATTTGGAAGGGTGATCCATCGCTGTTAGCTTCCGCGGGAGTACGACCCATGGGGGGAATACAAGCTTTGTGGGCGACGGTGATCGTCGGTCTCCTGTCCGCCTTGTGCCCGGTGACATCCGCGCTGGCGCAGATCCAGGCGCCCTCGGGAGCGGGTGGTCCCGGGGATCCTGCGCTCGTTCCAACCCAGGACACGCTCGAAACCACCTACGGTTTGGCAATGGGCGCTGGCGTCAGGGCAGGTGCCACCGCGATCTCGGCGCTCGCATACAACACCTCGAACATGGCCGCGGTGAGCACCTATCATATCGAGGCGTTCAGCGAGGTGATCCCGGGCAGCAAGAGCAATGGTGGAACGTACTGGACAATCGGAAGCTCCGTGGCGGACTCGAGCACCAGCAAGAAGATCGCCGTGGGCACGAGCTTCCGAGGCATCTTCAGCGGTGACGGACGCCGCTACGACGGCTGGGATTGGCGCTCCGGGATCGGGATCCAAGCCATCCCCCAAATCGGCATCGGGTTAGGCTTTCGATGGGGTAGGATCAGGTCGAGCCGCTTCGAAGGACAGCGGCTCGGGCCCTCGTTCGACGGCATCACACTCGACGCATCGGTCACGATCACCCCCATCCCCTGGCTCAAGCTCGCCGGTCTCGGGTACAACCTGATCAAGACCTACTCGGCGCTAGCGCCGCAGATGGCCGGCGGAAGCGTCGCCCTCACCCCGATCGACGCCTTCACCATCGGCGGTGACATTCTCTTCGATTTCACCACCTTCGAGAAGAACAAGCTGATCGCCGGGGCAGGCGTGAGCTACATCGCCGGCGAGATGGTTCCGCTTCGCTTGGGCTACCGTCGGGACCAGGGCCGCAACCTCAATCAGATCACCGCGGGCGCTGGCTTCAACAAAGGCAAAATCGGCGCCGAAATGGCGCTGCGACAGGACATCGGAGCGCGCAAAGAGACCTACCTCCTCTTCATGGTCCGCTTCGTCGTCCAGTAGTCGCTAGGGCGACGACGGCTTCGATCGCGTAAAACCGAAGTGAAGGAGCCCTGGCATGTGGCGGCCGGCAAACGCCGCGGCCTTGCCGTGCCCGGTGAAGGTGAACTCGCGTTTGCGTTTCGCAATGGCGTCGACCATGACGCGCGCGGCACGATCCGCGGGCCACATGAGATTCTTGGGGCGCCGGTCTTCGCGTGCCGCGTCGAATCGCCCCTGGTTGTCGACCTGTGCGATCTCGCTTTCGATGTAGCCCGGATGGATCGTCGTGCAGCTGACGCCGCTCCCATGGAGCTCCACGGCAAGCGCCTGCCCGATTGCGCGCACCGCGTACTTCGACGCCGAGTAGGCGCCGACACCGGGCGTGGCCATCATGGCTGCCACGCTGCCGATGAACGCGAGGCGGCCCTTGCGCTCGCGCAGGTGGGGAATCGCGTAGCGTGCGGTCATCGCCGCGCCGATGACGTTGACGTCGAGCTGGCGCCTCCAGTCGGCCGCGGAGAGCTTTTCGATCCGGCCGGCGACTGAAAAACCGGCGTTCGCAACTGCGACGTCGAGACCGCCCAGCCCGCGCACCACCTTTTGAACCGCTTCGGCGACCGAAGCCTCGTCTGCCACGTCACATCGCACGGCCAGCGCTTTGGCTCCCTGTGATTCGAGCTCCTGGACCACTTTTTGGAGCCGCTCTTCGCGCCTTCCGGAGACCGCCACCGCGGCGCCTTCCTTGGCGAAAGCGACCGCGAGCGCCCGGCCGATACCGCTTCCCCCGCCGGTAATCCAAACGACCTTGTCCTCGAAACGCTTGGCCATCATCTGCGCGTAGCAGCTCCCCGAGCGGCTTGCCACGGGCCGCCTCGGCCTATTCAGCCGTCGTATCGATCGGCTCGTCTACGACCGCGGCGCCCGGGTCCGTGGCCCAGCGAGTCAGCGGTGCAAACCGCTGCGAGAGGCGCTGGGCGAGGTCGACGTCGAGCCGGTAAAGGCAAGGAACCACCAATAGCGTAAGCAGCGTCGAGAAGGTCAGCCCGTAGACGATGACTTGCGCCATGGGCGCGAGGTGCGGAAGGCTCTCGGTCGCCAGTGAGAGAGGAAACAGCCCTGCAATCGTGGTGATGCTCGTCAGGAAGATCGGCCGGAGACGGAGCTTTCCGGACTCGACGATCGCCTCATCGAGCGCCATCCCACGTGCCCGGCGTTTGTTGACGAAGTCGACCAGAACCAGCGAGTCGTTGACCACAATTCCCGTGAGCCCGACCAGACCGACCAGCGCGATCAGACCAATGGCGTTGGTGCTCAGCAGGAAGCCTCCGGACACGCCGATGAACGACAGAGGAATTGCAGCCATCACCACGAGCGGCTGCGAGAAGCTCTGAAACTGGGTCGCCAGGATCGTATAGATCAGCAACATCGCGACGACGAACGCTTGTAAGAGCGAATCCAAGGATTCCTGCGTCTCCTCGAACTGGCCGCCGTACTCGAAGCGAATGTCGGGGTTGGCTGCCTCTAGCGGCGCCAACTTCTTTTGCAGCCTCGAGTTGACCTCTCCGCTGTTCGTGGCGTCTTCGTCGATTCCCGAAAGTACGCTCACGACGCGCTTCTGCTGATAGCGTCGAATCACGCCGGGGCCGCGTCCGTGCGACACCTCTGCGATTTCACGAATGGCCACCTCGTCGCCGCTGGGCGCGATCAGCTGCAAAGAGGCGATGCGCGCAGGGTCCTCTTGCACGTCTTCACGCAGTTGGACGAGGATGTCGATCTCGTCGTCGCCTTCGCGCAACGTCGATGCCGGCGTCGCTCCGAAGGCGCTGCGCAGCCATCGGCTGACGATCTCGGGGGTGAGGCCATGAAGCGCTGCGCGCTGCTCATCGACCGTGATCTGGAGCTCCTGCTTGCCGAGCTCGTAGTCGTGGCTTGCGTTCCGTGTGCCCGGCGTCAGCCGAACCTCGGCGAGCACTTGTTCGGCCAGCTCGACCAGGCGTTCGTGGTCCTCCCCGCGAATACGAACGGCGACCGGAGCGCCTCTCGGCGGCCCCGCTCTCACCTCGACGACCTCGAGGCGCGCGGGGCCCACGACGTCGTCATAGAGCGCGCTGACCTGCGTGACGAGATCGCGACCGGCATGCAGGCTGCTGCGCTCGGTGACCGGAACGACGAAGACCGTGACCATGCCGAGATGGTCGCCCGAGCTGAAGCCCATATCGGTGCGGGTCATGCCTCGAACAGCCACCGTGGCTTCGACGTCTGGATTGCCGAGCGCCATGATGCGGGCATCGAGCTCCGCGAGCAGCGCCTCGGTTTCCTCTTTCGACGCGTCGGTCGGCATGTGGATTCGAACGTCGAACATGCTCGGATCGCCCTCGGTCAAGAGGATCACGTCCTTCACGCTGAATGCGAGGGCCACCATCAACCCACAAAGGACATAGGTGCCGAAGACCACGCGTGCTCGATGTTGAAGCGACCAGCGGAGAACCCTTTCGTAGAAGACCAGAACGCGAGCGCCGACGCGCTGCAAACGGGTCTTTGGGGGTGCGGACTCGGTGTTCGTTCGATGGGACAGCTTTCCGAAATCCGCCATGTGGCT